>CAIXDS010000259.1 GCA_903918195.1 uncultured Acetobacteraceae bacterium
CCAGGACCAGACTTCGTTGGGGCGTTCGGCCAGCAGCTCGGGCTTTTGATAGGCGGGATGGCGAAGTTGCTTGCGGCGTTCACGAATTTCGCCGTTCTGGCCAAGCAGCCGGTACATGGTGCGGATCGAGCAGTGATAGACACCTTCGTCGAGCAGGCTGGCATAGATTTCGGCCGGTGCCTGATCGGCGAAGCGTGGCGCATGCAGCAGATCCAGCACGACTTGCTGTTGAGGAGCGGTCAAAGCCCGCACGGGCCTCGGTCGCGGGCGAAAGATCGCCGCCGGCGCGGCGAGACGCGCGTAGAGGGTGGCGGTACGGACGCGGCAGCAGGAGCGCAGCTCGGCGAACGGGCGGGGCCGGTCGGCGTCGGTGAGGGCTGCGGCGATGCGTTCGTCCACGGACGACGGCATTGGCTCGGACCCCGGCGGGTCATGCGACTGGACGGGCTCGAGGGCGAGTGCGTCGGCACGCTGGGTGAGCGCCAAGGTGACGCTGGAGATGGGGGAGGCGGCGCGGTGCTCGGCGGAGAGGATGATGCGCTCCTCGCCGTCGCGGCGAAGGTAGAGGTTGGAATCGCCCCAGGCATGGAACTCGGAGGAGCCGCGCAGCGCCTGGCCGGCACGGATGGCGCTTGCTCCTTTTCTGGCGTGGTGGACGACTGCAACGGCGACGGCATGCCGACGCTGCAGGTCGCGCAGGAAGGCGAGCACCGGTGCCACCTCGCCGCTGGCGTTTTCGTCGATGCGGTGCAGGCGAACGAATGGATCGAGGATGAGCAGGCGCGGCTTCAGGGCGGCGACGGTCTCGTCGAGACGACTGCGATCGGTGTCGAGATCGAGGCGCAGGCTCGGCGCAGTGATGACCTGGACATCGAGCTTGGCGAGGCTGCGGTCAGCGGTGGCGCAGATGCCGTCGAGCCGGCGGCGGACGATGTGCAGCGTGTCCTCGGCGGGATAGAGCAGGACGCGACCGGGGCGCGGCACCGGGAAGCGGCGCAGGCAGGGGGTGCCGGCGGCGACCGCGACAGCGATGTCCAACGCCAGGAAGGATTTGCAGCACTTCGGTTCGCCGCCGATGATGCCGACGGCTTCGTCGGCCCACAGGCCGGTAACCAGCCAATGCTGTTGCTCCGGGCGATCGGGGAGGCGATGGGCCGGCTGGACGGGAAGCGCGGTCATCGGCGCCGCCGGATCGCTGCCTTGGTCTCGCCCGCGGTGGCGGCGGCGCAGACCTCGAAGAACAGGGTTTCGTCGATCTGGCGGGCCTCGCGCTGGGCGGCGGCGACGAGCAGTTCGTCAGCCATGATCATCAGCGCGCGCAGGTTGCCCTGGGCATGGTCGCAGAGCGCGGCGATCACCTTCACGGTCATCAGCGTCGGCACGCCGGCCTGCTGCAGGGCGTGGCGGAGGCATTCCTGCAGGTCCTGCGGCGTGGCGCGTTCCATCGCCAGGCGCACGCGCATGCGGCTGTCGAGGGGGAGGAACTCGTCGGAACGCAGGCGGTCGGCGAGGCGGCCATCACCGGCCAGCACGACGGTGAGCAGGATGCGCGAATCGAGTTCGGCGGAAGACAGCAGGCGCAACTCTGCGAGGACGGCGGTCTGGATTTCCTGCGCCTCGTCGACGATGAGCACGGGCCGGGACAAGGTGGCATCGATATAGGCCTGCCAGCGCTGGCGCAGCACCTTGGCGCCGGCCCAGCGGTTGTGCGGCTGGAGTTCGACGCCGAACAGGTCGCCCATCTCACGGTAGAAATCGGCGATGTTGGCCTGCGGGCGGCTGATGACGCCGAGCTTGACGTCGCGCTGCGCCGCCAGCGAAGCCGCGAGGACGCGCAAGGCGGCCGACTTGCCGGTGCCCGGTGCGCCGGTGACGAGGGCAAAACCGCCTTCGCCGACGAGCTGGCGTACACGCCAGCAGAACGACTCCACGCGTGCGGTGACGTGCAGTGCTTCGACCGGCACCCCTGGAGCAAACGGGTTCCACTTAAGGCCGTACAGCGCGAGAAGTTTCTTATTCATGTGTCCTCTCCTTCATCCTTGGGGAGGTAGGCGGGCGGCAGGCCGGTCGCTGTCTGTCGGTCGAACAGGCGTTGCAGCAGCGGCGCCATGCCGTGTGCCGGCGGCACGCTGGCGGGTTGCGCGGCGACGGAACTGGCCGCGATGGGCTGCAAGGTTCGGCGCAGGCCGCTGGCGTTGCGGGCCTTGTCCTGCTGGAACGGGCGGCAGAGCACGGTGCTGGTGTGCGGATCGGCGAGGTGGACCTCGGTGAGGTCCCAGGCGGCGTAGCAGACCTCCAACATGGAAAGATGCCGGTATTGGCTTGGCACTTCGAAGCGACGTGCTTCGATGACGACGGTACCGTCGCTTTTGCGCAGGGTGCGCCGTTCGGTGCGGGTGAACGCAAGCCGGAGCGTTGCGGCATCCGGCCAGGGTCGCGTCACGCTGGGGCCGGCGAGGAAGCGGGCGAGCGGCGTGTCGTCGATCTCGGAATGACGCTGGCGGTTATAGTCGAACTCGACCCATGCCTGTGTCGCCTCGTTGAGTTTGGCCACGGTCAGGTCTTCGACATGCTCAAGCATGGCCATCAGCCGGCCTTCGATTTGACCCCAGAAGGTTTCCTGCTTCCCGTTTTGGTAAGCAGAATACGGGAGCGTGGTCTGATGCAGGATGCCGAGCCTGGCGAGGCCTTCGGTGATCTCGGTGGCGGTCATGGCGGCACCGTTGTCGCTCATGGCGGCACGCGGCAGGCCACGCTTCTGCATCGCCTGCGACAGGCCATGAGCTACGTTTTCCGCATTTTCCGCCAAATACCATTGGAGATGACAGGCCAGCCGCGAGTGATCGTCGAGCATACCGAACAGCACCGGTGTCTCCCATGTGCCACGCGGTGTCGGCACCTTGCGCGAGCCGACATGACAATCCCAATGAACCAGACCATTTACGTAATCAGCCTCGTAGCTGCGCACCTCACGCGCATCGAGCCGGGCTGCGGCTGCCAGCGCACCGGCGGTCTGGCGCGTCGTCAGCGGACGCCGCTTGCCCAGGCCGTGCGCCCGCAGGAACCGCCGCACCGTCGTGTAGGAGGGCACCGGCCGCAACTCGGAGCGGGTCTCCGCCAGCGCCACCAGGTTGTCGTGATGCAGCTTGGCACTCCAGCTCTTGTGCGCGTCGTACTGCGCCAGCAGCGCCTGGCGCAGCGCCGTGGTTATCGAAGCCTGCTCACCAGCGTCCTGGCGCCGCTTGCGCCGCAGTACGGCGACCGGATCCTGCCGCTCGTTGCGGGCGCTGTAGTGCCAGCGTTCGATCGTCGAGACGCCGAAGCGAACTGGCGCACCGGTGGTTGGATGGCGCCACTCGCGGGCCGCCAGGTCTTCCAGTGCTGCCCGCAGCGCACCCTGATCCGGCGGCGCAGCCAGCAGCTGCCCGATGACCGATGACCGATGACCGAGAAGCGTAACCGCGCCCAGCGCTCATGCACCCGCAATCCGGGTTTGTCCGCCATCCCCGCTCTCCCGAAAGTTGCGGGAACCGACGGTAACGATGCCTACCACCGGTCGGTGACGGGCATCTTCTGCGGGTCGTTGCGGTCCCTCAGAAAGCGCGCCTCGTCGCCGCCCCGCCGGTCAGCGGACCGAGAAAGCGCAGCAGGCAAATCAGCTTCTCCGCGAGATCGCCGGCAAAGCGGTCGAGCAGCGCGGCCGGTACGCCGGTCAGGTCGAGCGGCGGCATGAAGGCGGCCATGGCGGTTGGCCGAAATGGCCCGGCAAAGGTCTCCAGCCACCACTTGCGCCAGCGCGCGAGCGTGCGCCGGTCGATGCCAAGCTCCTCCGACAGACGCTGCACACGCACCGGCGTCGCCCCTGCTGCATTACCGTCACCAGCGTCACCACCGTGGCGAGGTAAATCTTGGGGCCGAGAAAGCGCAGCGATGGCGGCGTCGCCCGCGTGCGGCAGCCGTCCACCGCACAGCAGCAGCTGAAACGCTGGCAGTACTCGTCACCCAGTCCGGCCGGAACCCCGCGCGGCTTGCGGTCGAACCGCG
>CAIXDS010000260.1 GCA_903918195.1 uncultured Acetobacteraceae bacterium
AAGCTGCTGCTCTACGAGGCGGGCGGCTTCTTCCTCGGCCACCGCGATACCGAGAAGCTGGCCGGAATGTTCGCCACGCTGGTGATCGTGCTGCCGTCGCTGTTCGCCGGCGGCGAACTGGTGATCCGGCACCAGGACCGCAGCGTCCGGCTCGACCTTCACCGGGACGATCCGGCCGAGGTTGGCTTCGCCGCCTTCTATGCCGATTGCGTGCATGAGGTCCTGCCGCTCACCGAGGGCAGCCGCCTGACCCTGGTCTACAACCTGGTGCGTCCGGGCCGCGGCAAGCCGCCGGAGCCGCCCGGCTACGCCCGCGAACAGGCCCGGATGACCGCCCTGCTGCAAGCCTGGCGAGACACGCCCGACGGCACGCCGGCCAAGCTGATCCACCTTTTGGAACATGCCTACACCCCGGCCGAGCTGGGCTTTCCAACCCTCAAGGGCGTCGATGCAGCAGTGGCCGGTGTGGTGCGGGCGGCAGCGACCCAAGCGGGCTGCGACCTGCATCTGGCGCTGCTCACCATCGAGGAAAGCGGCATCGCCGAGTACTCCGGCTCCTGGCGCCGGCACCGGGACGACGACGATGACGACGATTTCGAGGCCGGCGAGGTGTGCGACCGCAGCGTGACGCTGTCGGAGTGGCGCGGCGGTGACGACGCCCCCCGAATATCCGGAGCGATCCCCGCCGAGGACGACGAATTCGCCCCGCCGGACGCGCTGGAGGCGCTATCTCCGGACGAAGAACATTTCCACGGCCCGACCGGCAACGAGGGCTCGTCGTTTGAGCGCACCTACCGGCGGGCGACCCTGGTGCTCTGGCCGGCCGATCGCCGCTTCGGGGTGCTGAGCCAGGGCGGGTTGCGGGCGACCCTGCCATATCTCGACGAACTGGTCGGAAGCTGGGCGGCGAGTGCCCCGGACGCCCGTCCGGCGCTCGCGGCCGAGGCGCATGACCTGGCCGGCCACATGATCGCAAGCTGGCCGCGCGGCGGCTGGTCGCCCTATCACGAGGAAGAGGAACCGTCTTCCGGCAGGGAGCCAAGCGAGGCCGCAAGGATGCTGACGCTGCTGGCCCGGCTCGGCGATGAAGCGGCGATCGAGCGCTTTCTGCGCGAGGTTACCGCTGATGGCCGCACCGCCGCCGCCGACAACGCCGCCATCGCCGCCGCGCTCGATCACCTGCCGCCGGCGCGCGCCTCGCAACTGGCCGAGGCCATCGTCACCGGCACCGCCGCCAATTTGCCGGCCGCCTGTGCCGGTCTGCTGGCCCGGCTGGGGACGACCTGGCCGAAACAACGCCGGGGGACGCTGACGAACGCCGCAGCCCGGCTGGTGGCCGCCCTGCCGGGCGAGCCGGTGCGCAATCCGGCGAACCCTGCCTGGCCCGCGCGCGTGCCAATGGTGAAACCGGGGTTCGTCGTCGATCTGCTCACTGGCCTCGACGCCATCGATGCGGCGCAGGCCGGGCGTGCCGCGGCGCACATGCTGGCCTGGCCCGTGCCCTATGGCCCGGATGCCATCCTGGTGCCGGCGCTGCGGCACCTGGCCGAAGCCGGCAACCGCCTCGACACGCCGGCGCGGGCGCAACTTCGCACCGCGGTGGTGGCGCATCTGCGGGCGCGGGTGGCGCTGAAGCTGGCGCCGCCGGCGGACTGGCGGCGGGCGAGCACGCTGGCCTGCCGCTGCGCGCATTGCCAGGAACTGGCCAGCTTTCTCGACGATCCGGCGCGGAAAAGCTGGGTGTTCAAGGCCGCCGAGGCCCTGCGCGGCCATGTTGCGGACAGCATCCGCAAGGCCGGCAGCGACGTCGACACGGCAACCGACCAGCGCGGCCGACCATACAGTCTGGTGTGCACCAAGACCCAGGCGAGCTACCAGCGCCGTGCCAAGCAACGCCAGCAGGACCTGAAGGATCTGAACCTGCTGGCGGGGTAAGGGAGGGAAGGCGTGCCACATCCGGTGCCCCGGCGGTGATGTCAGCGGGCCTGCGTTGGCTGCTGGCGGCATCCTGCGGCCTCATCGTCGCCAACATCTACTACGCTCAGCCGCTGGCCGGGCCAATCAGTGCCAGCCTCGGCCTCCCGCTGCATGCGGCGGGACTGATCGTGACGCTGACCCAAATCGGCTACGGGCTCGGCCTGTTGCTGATTGTGCCGCTCGGCGACATCGTCGAGAACCGGCGACTGGTCGTCTGCCTGATCGGCGGCGCGGCCCTGGCCCTGGCCGGCGCTGCGACAGCGACCGGCGCTGCTGCCTTCCTTGCCGCCGCTTTCCTGATCGGCCTCGGCTCGGTCGCGGTGCAGGTGCTGGTTCCCTATGGCGCTCACCTCGCCCCGGCCGAGCTACGGGGCCGCGTGGTGGGCAACATCATGAGCGGCCTGATCCTCGGCATCATGCTGGCCCGGCCGATCGCCAGCTTCATCGCCGACGCCTTCTCCTGGCACGCCGTGTTCGTGGTTTCGGCGGCGGCGATGATCGGGCTGGCGCTGCTGCTGCGGGCGGTGATGCCGCCGCGCCGGCCCGATCCGGGCCTGGGCTACGCCACGTTGCTGGCCTCGATGGTCACACTCGTGCGCAGCACGCCGGTGCTGCGGCGGCGCGCCTTCACCCAGGCCTGCCTGTTCGGCGCCTTCAGCGTGTTCTGGACCACGGTGCCGCTGCTGCTGGCCGACACGTTCCACCTGTCGCAACGCGGCATCGCCCTGTTCGCGCTGGCCGGCGTGTCCGGCGCGATCGCCGCGCCGATCGCCGGCCGGGTGGCCGATCGCGGCTGGAGCCATGCCGGCACCTTGCTGGCGATCCTTGCCGCCGCCGGGGCCTTCCTGCTGGCACGCGCCGGCCAGAGCGGCACGTACTGGTCACTCGGCGTGCTGGTGGCCGCGGCGATCCTACTGGATTTCGGGGTGACCACGAATCTCGTGCTGGGCCAGCGCGCCATTTACGCGCTCGGCGCCGCGTATCGCAGCCGGTTGAACGGCCTCTACATGGCGACCTTCTTCGCCGGCGGCGCGATCAGTTCGGCCGTCGGCGGCTGGGCCTATGCCCAGGGCGGCTGGTCTTTGGCCTGCTGGACCGGGTTCGCCCTGCCGCTCATCGCGCTGGCGTATTACGCCACCGGCTTTCGCCGGAACTGGCCGGGCAGCCCCTGAAGGGAGCAGACCCGAAAGTATCATCCCCTGCAATCCGCTGTCGTGGCTGACCGGGGCCGTGGCGCCGCCGTCCTAGAACGGATATAGAACATCCGAGGAGCACCCGGATGGCCGACCAGATCGTCATCACCGAAAAGACCAGCCAGGCAAAGGACGTCCGGGCGGCCGTGGGCAGCCGGTACGGACCGATCCTCCCCGCCGAAGGGCACCTGTTCAACCTGCTGGAGCCGGAGGATGTCGTGCCGGCATGGAAGCGGTGGACGCCGGTCCTGCTGCGGCCCGATTGTCTGTACGGCACCAAGCCGGCCTCCGGCGGCAACAAGGCGCCCAAACTCAAGGCCATCCGCGACGCGCTGCGCTCCGCCCGGCGGGTCTGGCTGGCCACCGACTGCGATCGCGAGGGGCAACTGATCGGCCAGGAGATCCTGGAGCACTATTCCTACCCCGGTATGGTGATGCGGGTGATGTTCACTGCGCAGGACCCGCAGTCGATCCGCGACGCCTTCGCGCGGGCCAGGCCGAACGCGGAGTACGCGCGGCTTTACGCCGCCGCGGTCGCCCGGCGGCAGGCCGACCAGATCTACAACCTGTCGCTGACCCGCACCGCCACCGTCACCCTCGCCCGCGGCGCGCGCACGGTCATCGGCGTGGGGCGGGTGAAAACGCCGACCCTTGCCATCGTCTGCAAGCGCGAACTGGAAATCCGCAATTTTGTCGCGCAGGCC
>CAIXDS010000261.1 GCA_903918195.1 uncultured Acetobacteraceae bacterium
AGCGCTGATCCTGAGCCAGAGCGTCACCACGGCGTTCGGCGGTGCATATAATATGTATGTCCACCACTGATAGAACGGGTGCGCGAACGAGCCGATCAGGCGGGTGCCGAACAGGAAGACCAGCGACGCGATCAGCGTCCAGGCGGCGGCGAGGAGTACCAGGCCGACGACGATCTTCGCGATGAGCGGCCCGCGGGATGGCGTTGCCATGCCGGGTCAGGCCTCGGACAGCAAATGCGCGACGGTCTCGCCGCGCCGGCGCGCGTCGGCCGCCAGCCAGACCTCGCCGATCTCGTACACTTCGCCGGTGGTGTGGAACGGCACGATGACGTCGATCGCCGCCGACAGCATCTCGATCAGCGTCTTGTCTTCCAGCGCGGCGCCCTGCTCCGAGCCCTTCACCAGGGAAAACAGCTTCTTGAAGCCCTGCACCGGGTTCGCCCCGTGGATGGTGGAGATCGAGCCCGGATGGCCGGACACGACTTCGTTGAGATAGGTCCAGGCCGCGTCGTCGCGCATCTCGCCCAGCAGGATACGGTCCGGCCGCATGCGCAGGCTGGCCTGCAGAAGCGCCTCGGCCGTCACACCGCCGAGGCCGATCCCGCTTTTGGAATAGAGCAGCCGGACGTGGTTCTCGTGCGGGATGACCAGTTCGAGCGTGTCCTCGATGGTGATCAGCCGTTCATGCGCCGGGATGGCCGAGATGAGCGTCTTGCCCATCGTCGTCTTGCCGCTGCCGGTAGCGCCGCACAGCAGCATCGTCAACCGGCTGCGGACGCACGCCGCGAAGAAGCCCTCGATATCACCGGCATCATAGAAGGCGAGCGCCTCGGCGTTCTGCCGGTTCGCCGTCTCGCGGCGGTCCTCCCATTTGTTCCAGCGCGCGGTGTAGTAGCGCTTGCCGACATCGGCGAGCGCCGACACCGACGTCCCGGGCCGCCGGATCGTCAGGCTGGCGGTGCCGGCAGGAACCGACGGCGGCAGGCAGATTTGCAGCCGCTCGCCGCCGGGCAGCTCGGTTGCGCAGAGCGGGCTTCTCGGCCCAACATCCTGCCGGCGCAGCGCGCCGGCGAGGATGGCGATGTCTTCCAGGTCGTCATAGTCGAACGGCAGGTCGTGCCGGGCGAAGATACCCTTCTGCCGGACGAAGACCTCGCCCGGCTTGTTGATGGCGATCTCCTCCGTCGTCGGATCGTCCAGCCAGTGCAGGATCGGCTTGAGGAGGTGACGCAGCTGCGGCGCGGCCTCACTGGCCATCGGCGCCGCCGGTCACGCGGAGATTGTAGATGTCCGAGAAATCCAGATCCCTGGCGACGAAAATGGCGACGTTGTCGCCCTGGTTCTTCTCCAGCGTGGGCGGGATGTTGATGGTCGCCTGCAACGCCGTGTCGGACACGTTCGTCCCGTTGGCCTGGAACGAGTTGAAGAACGTGCCGCCATGCGATCCCGAGGTGGCCGCCAGCGCGGTGCCGGTCTGCAGGCCGCCCTGGATCACCGAGAGAAGGATCGCCGAGCCGAAGCGCTCCCACCAGTGATTGTTGACACCGCCCGGCAGACCCGAACGGCCCAGCTCGTCCGTCCCCGGCGAGGACAGCTCGATCACCGCGTGGTCCGGCGTTTCGGCGCGGTCCCACAGCACGAAGATGCGGTCCTGCCCCTGCGTCAGGCCACGACCAATTTCACCGACAACGATCGTGCCACGATCGAGCAGCACGACGTTGCCCGTCGTGCTGCGCACGTCCTGCGGCAGCACGCATTTGACGTAGCCGGCAAGCTGGCTGTCGATCGCCGTCTGCAAGGTGCAGGGGATCATCGTCCCCATGGTGACCATCATGTCGGGATGCGGCAGCAGCCGGGCCTTGGAGCCGCTCAGCACCGTCGGCTTGAGCATGGTCGCCAGCGCCGACGGCTGCGCGGCAGCCAGGCTTGCCTGAGCGCCGGTCACCAGGCCGGCAGGAGGCGGGGACGCCGCCGCGGGCTCCACAACACCCCCGCCGCCCGAGAACGCGAAAATCGGGCTTTCCGCCGGGGTCATCTCGTGCTGCCGCGGTGGCGCGAACATCGCGGCCGCCGGCGCCGCCGCCGGCATGGGCAACGCGCCGGGCGCAGCGGTGGAAGGGGATTGCGGCGGGGGCGCCTGACGAAATGCCCCGCCAGTCCAGGCGGCCAGGTCGGGTTGTGGCTTCACCTCCTGGGTGGCCTTGGTGAGGTGACTGACCCAGATGAAGGAGAGGAACACCACCAGCACCAGGCCGGCGACGCCGACTTTCTGCACCGCGGTCAGCTGGCGGCCCGCCGCGTCCGACACCATCGACCCCGGGGCGTTGACGCCGACCGGTCCGCCATTGTTCCCGCTGCCGCTCATGGTGGTGCATCCTTGACGACCCGCTGTACGTTCGGGCTGGTGGTTTCGGTTTCCGGGTTCTTGCCCACCGGATCGAATGCGCGGTTCCAGATGGCGAGCACCGTGTCGCCGTCCCGCAGCCGCCAGCCACGCGCCACCGAGTCCACCTGCACGAGATCACCTTTCACCGCGTAATTCGGCGTGGCCTCCTTGCCATCGGGATTGATGACGAAAACGGAGGGAATGCGGACGTTGCCCGGAAAGCGGAACACGGTGCTGTAGCCGTTGTCGAACACCTCCAGCGGCAACAGGGTGCGGTTGCCCTGGGCGATGTAGTGCCAGTTCCGGTCGCCCGAAAACGGGTCCCTCGCCTTCTGCTCCATCTGCTGGTGCGCGAGCTGCAACTGGTATTGCGCGGCACGTGCCTGCGCCTCGGCCAGATCCTTGGCGGCTTGCGCCGCCGCCGCCGCACTCTGCCGCGCGGCATCGTCGGCCGGATAGGTGAACTGGACGCTGTAATAGATCCCCGGCGCGGTCACGGCGAGGCTCTCGGCCGGAACGGTCGTGATCTCGAACACGTAGCGGCGCATCTCGCCGCCTTCGGTCGAGGTCAGGACAATGGCCGGCTGCAACGGCAGGGCTTCCTGCGACTTGAGGAACAGGAAGTTGCCCTTCGGCATCGCCTTGAGGTTCTTGCTGTCGGTCACGGCGACGGCCGTGACCGTTTCCCGGGGACCGAAGGCAACCACGAGCGTCGCGCCCACCGCGGTCGACAGATGCACCACCTGGCCCGGGTTGTAGGCGAGGTAGCGCATGCGCGCGTCCTGCCGTCCGGGAACCGGATGCTCTTCCGCCCAGGCGGGCGATGACAGGAGGGACGCACAGAGCAGCGCCCATGCGATCGGCTTCATTGGGCGCTGTCCTCCGCGGCCTGGTAGGACATGACGATCACCCCGCCGGGGTTCCTCAGGCGCAGCGCAATCGGCAGGGTGGCCACGGTCCCGAATTGCAGCGTTGCCGTCCAGGTCGTCACGACGGGCGGCTGTCCGGTGATGGTGAGCACACGGCGGTAGCGAATCTGCTGCACCTCCGCGGCGATGTTCGCCGAGGAAATGTGCTGGATCTCGATCACGCCCTTCTTCCCGACCATCATCTGCGGCGACGCCGCGTTGGGGTAGTTGAACCAGCCCTGGTACTGGGTGCGGGGCGCATCCGCGCTCATGCCGGACACGGCATCGTATCCGTACTGCGCGGTGTCGTAGCTGTAGCCCTCGCGCAGCCGCACGTACTCCCACAGCGCCGCCGTCACCACCGCCTGGCTCTGCGTAGCCGGCAAACGGGAGAGGGCGACCGAACTGTCCACCGTCCCGTCCGGGCGTACCCACAGATAGACCGGCACGACCTTGGTCAGCGGCAGCAGGGACGCTATCGTCCACGCCTGGCCGAGATCGGCGAGGATGGCGATGCCGGCGACGACGGCAAGCGCCGTCGAGGTGCGCTTCACCGCGTTGGTCCGGTCACGCTGGAAGGACTCGACCTGCTTGTAGTGCTCGCTCAATCCTGTCCGGCCGACGGGCAGTGCAAGGCTTTCGGCGTTCATTCCGCCGCGCCGGAATGCGGCAGCTGAAGGTCCGCTTGATTCGCCTGCCAGTGGCCGGTGTTCAGGGCGAAGGCCGGCCCCGTCGGGGTTGCCAGCACCTCGGTGTGGCTGCACGCGGCGAGCCCGATCAGCGCAGCCAGAATCGCAAGGGTTCTCACCCACGATCTCCTTTTCGTGTTTTCAGGTGGGGGGAGTGTTGGGTGACGCGGCTCTACGTCGGCTTTCGCGTGGCCATACTGACCGCCTTTGAGGCACCGCTGGAGGCGAGGCTGGTGAACGCGTTCATGACCGCGGCGCCAGGGCTGGTGCCCAGGCCGCCGCCGATCGTCGCCGCGATCGCCGGCAGGGAGATGATGATGAACGCGCCCATGGCGAAGAACATCGCCAGTTCGATCAGAATCTTGAGTTCCTCCGGCACCGCTGCCACACCAGACGTCTGCTGTGTCAAGATCTCCCGCATGAAGTTCTTTTCACCTATCAGCACTGCGTTAAGCGTAATGTTGATCAACAACGTCAGGAGGCTGTAGGTGATCAGCACCCCGATCCATCGGTGCGTCACCACCTTTGTCGCCTCGAACAGATAGCCAACGATCACGACAGGGCCGATCGCGACGATGATCCCGGTGACGATGATCGCGAATTCGTAGATGGCGAAAGTCACGATGAGCAGGACCATCAAGGCCAGCTCGATGAGCGCGAGACTCACCGAATCGACGACGTCGTAGATCGCGATCTGTTTGGCGACGGTTTCGACCGTATGCTCCGTCACCTGCCACATATTATCGAAAGTCGCGGGTGTGCTGGTGATGCTCGCCTGCGAACCACCTACTGCCGTGGCTACCCAGTTGGGAATCGTCGTGATGAACAGGGTCTGCACATAGGTCGTAAACAGGCCGGAAGAGGTAAGGATGCCTACGACCAGGGCGACCTTTATAATCCGGGTGATCCCACCTCTCGCGTCGATTTCCCCGCGCATCACCAGGATGCCCTGGATAATGATCCAGAGCGTGACGCACGCCATCAATGGAGTCGCCACGGCCGACAGCACGGATGTGATAGACGATTGGATTCCGGCGCTGAAGGCCGCACCGAATCCGGTCGCCATATCGGTAAAGGGAGTTTGATCCATATCTTACCGATGCAGGTTGGCCGCTGCGATTCGGGCCGCATCGCACCACGACGGAGGCGCCCGGTTGCGAGAACACATCGCAAGAGTCATGGCAATCATCGGCCCATCATGGCCATAATAGGCGGGATCGGCCTCTGGATCGGTCTTGTCTTTCGTCACAAGGCTATCGGCCAGTGCCCCATGCGCAGCACTGGTTGCGTTCCGGCAGTCGGCCGCGTTGTCGTAGCTGTGATCGTTCTGGCACGCCTTCAGGACGCTCTCGCGCTCCTGCTGATGGGCTTGGTACCAGTCTACGGTATGCTGCGCGCGCTCGAGCGCGAACACCGGGGTCGCGACCACTGCCAGAAGGGCAATCACCCCGACAGCGTGGAAGCGCCTCAATTGAGCGTTCCGGTGAACATGGAAGCGGCCTGTTCATGGCCCTGCCGGATGGCCTGAAGCGCCGCCTGCTGGTCCGCCTGCGCCTGCGCCGTCACCATGGCCTGCAGGTTCTGCGCCTGCGCCTGCTGACCCTGAATCGCGTTGCTCTCGATGGCGATACGGCCGTTGATCGCCGTCACCTGCTTGATGTCGGTCGCGCCCTGCAACTCAATCTGCATGGCGTTCAGATTGGCCTGGCGTTGCTCGATGGACGTCAGATTGGCCGCCGCAATCCCCTGGATATTCGCCATGGAAATGGCCGAGCGGTTCAGCAGGCTGGCCTGCGGGTCAGTGCCGGTGGCGGTAAAGACGTGGTTCAGATTGAAGAAGGCCTGACCCTGGCTCGACAGCGTGTTGGCCGACCCGACGACCTGACCGGCCATCGCGCTTGCCGCCGGCATCGGGTTCTGCAGGGTCGGCTGGTTCAGGGCGGGGAGCATCCCTGTGATGTTCGTGGGATTTGTAAACATCTGATAGGTCTGCTGGAGCTGCTGCAACTGCAGTTGCAACTGAGCAAGCTCCTTGCCGGCGGTGACGACCTCCTGCAGCGTATTGGCGAAATTTTGCCCGTCGAAGACGGCCAGTTGCGCCTGTGCGCCGCCGGTCAGCGTCAGGCAGGCGACCACCGCTGCCGTTGCCAGGAGAGTCCTTTTCAATGTCTTCGTCCTTTTGGTTCAGTCTCGGGCTTCGTGGTAGCGGGTCATGAACGGACCCAGCCAGGCAGAGGGATCTTCCCCCAGCTCACGGCGCAGCCGCTCGGCAAACCGCACCGTGTTCGCGCGGCCTGACAACACTGCGACGTATTCGCGCATGTCGCCCAGGTCGAACTCGCAGATCACGCTGCCGGATTCCCGCTTGAGCAGAAAGCGGCGCTTGCCCAGTGCCATGTCCTCGCGAACGGCCTTGAACTCACCTTCGGTGCATTTCAGGCCGTCGATGTAGGCCTCGCGGTCCGCCGTGGGCGACGGGTAGAGGATCTTGGTCATACACTGCGCAACCAGGGACGATCCGAGCTTGGACTCCAGCACGTGCTCCGGCTGCTGGGTCGCCAGGATCAGCATGCCGTTGTTCTTGCGCACCGTCAGCAGGAACTTGTCGACCACCGCGGCGAACATCGGGTTGAGCAGATAGGCGCGGAACTCGTCGCACGACATGACAAAGCGGCGCCCGTCCACCACCGACCCGACGCGATGCAGCAGGTAGGCGGCGGCCGGCGCGCAGACCTCCTCGTAGTCGAGCAGGTGGGTCATGTCGAAGCCGATGATCGACGCCTCAAGCCGTACTTCGTCCACGTCACCGTCGAACGCCCAGCCGAGCGCGTTGCCGCGGCACCAGCGTTCCAGGCGGGCGCCGGCGCCTTCGGCCGGGCCGTGCAGGAGGAACTCGCGCAGCCCGGCCAACGACCGCATGTCCGGCTCGTAGGAGAGTTGGCGGGCGATGCCGCGCTCCAGCCGGCGGGCTTCCTCGGGCGAGATACCGCCCTTCCCGTCCCCCTCGATCAGGCCGGTGACCCATTCGCGCAGGAAGTCGCGCGCCGCCGGCGTGTCTTCCAGCCCACGCAGCGGCGCCAGGCCGCTCGGCTCGCCACGACGCAGCACGAGGTAGGTGCCGCCCGTGGCGCGGACCAGCAGCTCGCCACCGCGGTCCTTGTCGAAGAAGATCACCGCCCCGCCGCGCTCGACCATGGACTGTTCGAGCATCGCCAGCAGGAACATGAGCAAGGTGGTCTTGCCCGAGCCGATCGGCCCGAAGATGGCCGTCATGCCGACGTCATCGACGTGCGGCACGTAGTCATAGGGCGTGCCGCCATTGGTGCGAAACCGGGCCAGCGCCGGTCCCCAATGGCCGTGCGCCTTACCCATCGGGAAATTGTCCAGGCTCGAAAGCCCGGCGAAGTTGCGCGAGTTGATCGCCCCCGGCCGGGTGCGCCACTCGATGTTCCCGGGCAGCTGCGACCAGAACGCCGCCTCCATGCCGATGCCTTCCTGCACCACGACCGAGCCGGTGTCGGCGAGCCGGGCGCGTGCCCGCGCTCCCCGGTCGCCGAGCTGCTTGAGATCGTCGGCATAGACCGCCAGGCTCAGATGGTGCGAGCCCATGACGAACTCGTTGGACGCCAGCGCATCCTCCGCCTCCGCCAGCCCCTCGATCTGGCTCAGCGCCTTGTCCCCGGCGCTCGACATCTGGCTCGACTTCATCGCCAGACGGCCGTGCGCCTGCGCGCGGGTCAGGAAGGAGTACGACTGGCTGAGCACCAGCGGGAACTCCGCGCTCAGCAGGGTATTGAGCATGCCCGGCCGCGTCTTGGCCGGGTATTCGCGGAACGAAAAGATCGTCCCCAC
>CAIXDS010000262.1 GCA_903918195.1 uncultured Acetobacteraceae bacterium
GTTGCGGCTGGCCGTGCTGCGCTGGCAGACCGAGGCGACCGCTCTAGCCATCCGGCTGGTGCGCAGCTTCGCCGCGGCGCTCGGGCAGGACGAGGAGGTGTTCGCGCCGATCTACCGCGACCGGCCGACCCAGTTGCTGAAAATTATCCGCTACCCCGGCCGCGAGGCCGGGCAGGACGACCAGGGGGTCGGGCCGCACAAGGACGGCGGATTTCTCACCGTGCTGCTGCAGGACACGCAGGCCGGGCTGCAGGTGGAAACCAGCCAGGGCTGGATCGATGCGCCGCCGGTGCCCGGAACTTTCATCATCAATGTGGGGGAAGCGCTGGAAGCCGCCTCCAACGGGTACCTGCGCGCCAACGTGCACCGCGTGCTCTCCCCGCCCGCCGGCACGGACCGGCTGTCGGTCGCTTTCTTCCTGGGGGCCGACCTCGACTCGACGGTGCCGCTGCTGACATTGACCCCCGAACTGGCCGCGCAGGCGGGGGGCGTGACCCAGGACCCGCAGAACCCGATCTTCCGCGAGGTCGGACGCAATACGCTGAAAGGCCGGCTGCGGTCGCATCCCGACGTCGCCCGGCGCCACCATGCCGACCTGCTTGCCACCGCCCCGGCTGCCGATTGACAAAAGCAACTACTAGACGTGGTGAATTGAATGTTTTAACGCAAAGGCGCGGACTTTCGTGCGCCACCTGCGACCGGCCGCTCTGCACATGAGGAGGGTATCAATGAGCGACACGGTTCTGCCGCGAACCGCGACGACAAGCGGGCTCAGCGAGGATTGGCTGGCCGCCGGGATCGGCCTGCTGGTCGTGGTGCTGGCAATCGCCGGCACGGCCGGCCCCGATCTGCTGGGCTGGGTGGTCACCACCTCGGTCTGGACCGACGCGAGCAGGGCGCTTGCCCCGGCGCGGCCGGCTTTTGCCGCCTATGGCGGGCTGGGAGCCCTGGCGGCGACCTTTCTGGTCCTGCTCGCGGTGCTGTCCGCTGCCGCCGCGGCGTTGCGGGCCAATGTGCTGCGTTTCGCCGTCAGTTTCACGGTGGTTTTTGCCATCGCCTATGCGAGTTGGATTCTGGGCAGCTATGCCCAGGTTGCGGCGGTCACGCCGGCCGACCTGCAGAAATACGGCCTGACCTGGTCGCTCAGGCTCACCAGTGAAGGCGGCCTCATCGTGGCGCTGCTTGCCGGGCTGCTGATCGGTAACTTCCTTCCCAGTTTGGCAGAGCGGCTGAAGGAAGCGATCCGGCCGGAGCTTTACATCAAGATCGCCATCGTGATCCTCGGTGCCTTCCTTGCCTTCACGGTTGCCAGCAAGCTGTCATTCGCCAGTTCGCTGCTGTTGCGCGGCGTCGCCGCGATCGTCGAGGCGTATTTGATCTACTGGGCAGTGGTGTATTTCATCGCCCGCAAATGGTTCGGTTTCAGCCGCGAGTGGGCGGCGCCGCTGGCTTCGGGGGTGTCGATTTGCGGCGTGGCCGCCGCCATTGCGACCGGCGGTGCTATCCGCGCCCGGCCCGCCGTTCCGGTGCTGGTGTCCTCGCTGGTGCTGGTCTTCGCCGTGGTCGAGGTGCTGATTCTGCCTTTCCTGGCCCAGACCTATCTGTCCGGCGAGCCGCTGGTGGCGGCCGCCTGGATGGGATTGTCGGTGAAGACCGACGGTGCGGCGGTGGCCGCCGGCGGCATTACCGAGGCGCTGATTCTGTCCAAGGCGGCCGCCGCGGGCGTGCATTACCAGCCCGGCTGGCTGCTCGGCACCACCGCCGCGGTGAAGGTGTTCATCGATGTCTTCATCGGCATTTGGGCGTTCATCCTCGCCACCATCTGGACCAACCACATCAACGTGCAGCCCGGCAGTGAGCGCGCCCGGGCGGCCGAGATCTGGGAGCGGTTTCCGAAATTCATCCTCGGCTTCGTGGTGAGTTTCCTGGGGACGCTGTACCTGGCGGTCACCGCGACTCCCGAGGCGCTGGCGCGGCTGGCGCCGGAAATCACCGAGGCCAATACGTTCCGGGTGATCTTCTTCGTCCTGACCTTCTTCTCGATCGGTGTTCTGTCGAATTTCCGCAAACTCTGGGAGGACGGTCTGGGCAAGCTGGTAGCGGTTTATGTGATCAGCCTGTTCGGCTTTGTGATCTGGGTGGGGCTGCTGATTTCCTGGCTATTCTTCGCCGGCATCAAGCCGCCGCTGGCCGGCTGAGCAGGAGGACAACATCATGTCGGACCCCGATCTGCGTGCCGAACTGAAGCAGAGCCATGTCGAGCCGTTGCTGCCGATCGAGAAAAAGCTGATCGCCTGGAGCCTGGGCATCGGGCTGACTTTGCTGGTGCTGCTTGGGCTCCTGAACCATTTCTGGCCGGTTGCGTTGTAGGAAGGCCAGGGCTTTGCCCTGGCCTTAACTTTCTTACGCCGCAAACCCGCCCTCGAATGCAAACTGTGCCACGGGCTTCCGCCCGCTGGGCTGCTCGCGCGCCTGCAGCGCGTCGGGCAGGATCGACTTGTCGCCGAGCCGGCCGATCGCGATGGCGATTTCGACGCGATATCCTGCCGGCACGTTCAACTCGACCGCGGCGCGTTCAGCGTCGAAGCCGGCCATGCCGTGCGCGTACCAGCCGGAGCGCGTGGCCTGGAGTGCCAACTGTGCCCAGGCTGCGCCGGCATCCAGCGAATGGCTGCGCAGCGGCGCCGGCTGGTCCGCGCCTGGCGGCTGGAATTCGGAATTCGATACCAGGATTGCCAGTGCCGCGGCGCGGTTGGCCCAGCTCTGGTTGAACGGGACCAGCAGGCCGAGGAACTTCTGCCAATGGGCGGTGTCGCGGCGCGCATACAGGAAGCGCCAGGGCTGCGAATTATAGGCCGACGGCGCCCAACGGGCGGCCTCGAACAGCGTCGCCAGTTCGGCCTCGGGGATTGCCTCGCCGGTGAAGGCGCGCGGCGACCAGCGTTGCAGGAACAGGGTATCGATCGGGTGGTCGGCATGGCGTGCAGTCGCATCGGTCATGATCATTCCTCCAATATTACGACGCCGCCCGCCAGGCGTAGTCGCGCACCTGCACCGCGGTCGGGATCAGCCGCAGCGCATAGAACCGGTCGGCCACCTGCTGCTGTTGCGCCAGCACCGCGGCGTCGATCGGCACCGAGCGGAATGACCCCCGGTCGGCCGCGCGCTTCCAGGCATCGAAGCTGACGCCGGTGCCGCCGGACAGCAGCCGCGCCACCGCGTCGTGATTTGCGTCGCACCAGGCGCCGACGCTGGCGAGGTTCTGCACCACCTGGCCCAGCACCTCGCCGGAGCGCGTCGCATAGTCGCGGCTGGCCATGTAGAATGAATTTTGCGGCCCGATATCGGCGGTCCGTGCGAGCACCCGCACGCCGGGCCTGGTCTCGGTGATGGCGACATAGGGGTCCCAGACCGCCCAGGCATCGAGATCGCCATGCGCGAACGCCGCCGCCGCGTCGGCCGGCCCCAGCGCGATCGGCTTGATGTCGCTGTAGGCGATGCCGGCCTTCTCCAGGGCGGCGAGGGTCAGACTGTGCGCGATCGAGCCGCGCCCGAAGGCGATCCGTTTGCCGCGCAAATCGGCCAGCCTGTGCACGTCCGACCCCGGCGGCAGCAGGATTGCCGAGCTGTTGCCGCTGTCGGGCCGGGCGGCGATATAGACCAGGTCTGCCTGCGCCGCCTGGGCGAATATCGGCGGGGCGTCGCCGCAGCCACCGATGTCGATCGCGCCGACCCGCATGGCTTCCAGCAGCGGGGGGCCGAACTCGAACTCCAGCCACAGCACGTCGATGCCTAGCGGTTGCAGCTTCGTCTCGAAACTGTGGTTCTGCTTGGCGGCCACCAGCACGGGCTCGCCTTTCTGATAGCCGATGCGCAGTTGTTTCGGCGTGGCCGCCCGCGCGGCACCGGCGCAGGCGACCGAAGCGGGCAGGGCGGCAAGCAGGGAACGTCGCGTCAGCATCGGAGCCTCGTTGGGTAAAGCCGGCATGGAATATTTAACTGCGTTCTGCCGTATGTAAATAAAATATACGGCGATGAGACGAGAAATAGGTCACGCCTGGTCCTCCCAGGCCAGCACGGCCCGCGCGATCTCCTCCACCAGCGTGACCGCCCCGCGCCCGCCGGAAAACCCCTTGTCCAGCACCAGCCGGTCGGTCACCGGGAAGGCGACCTGCACAAGCGGCACGGCCAGCGCGGCGGCGGCAGCGCGCTCGAAGGCGCGGCCGAGCACGATCTCAGCGCCCTGTTCGAGGATGGCCGCTTCGATCTCGCCTTCATCCTCGCTGAACAGCACGCGCGCGCCGAAACCATCGGTTGCCGCCGACAGCCGGCGTCGTAGCTCCGGGCGGGCTGCCTCGGGTGGGGCGTCGGCAATGACGACGGTGCGCGGAGTCCAGCCGAGTGTTTCGACCAGAAACCGGACCAGTCCGGCCGCCTGCAGGCTGCCCGCCACCAGCGCGAAATCGCGCTGCAGGTCGTGGCGGTAGTACAGCTCCGCCAGGCGATGGAGGTGATGGTCCTCGCGGTGGGTTTCCGCGGCGATGAATCGTTCCACCTCAGGCGCATCCAGGCTCATCCGCCCGGCCAGTGCGCGCAGCACCTCGGCGGTGGCGGCCGCACCCACCGCCAGCCCGCCGGTCTCCAGCCAGGGCACGCCGGCGTCGCGCTCCAGCAGGCCGGCCACCTCGCCGCCCCAGGGCGAGAACACGAGACTCATCCCGGCACGGGTGAGGTCGCGCAGCCCGTCTACGCCGCCGTCCGGTCCGAACACCGGATTGGCGCGCAGCCCGATGCCGGCGAGCAGGCGCGACCATTCCGCCAGCTCGCCCTCCCAGAAC
Source organism: uncultured Acetobacteraceae bacterium (assembly GCA_903918195.1). GTDB lineage: Bacteria > Pseudomonadota > Alphaproteobacteria > Acetobacterales > Acetobacteraceae > Rhodovastum. Next base: position 4,839 of record CAIXDS010000262.1, read on the forward strand.
GCGTCCTGCCGCGGCACGATGCCGAGCAGGTTGACCAGCCGGGGTTCGCGCCCGCCGGCCGGACCCAACAGGTCGGGGTGGGCAAGCACGCCCTTCAGGAATAGGGCATAACCATCATGCGCCGAACCGCGGAATCCGGCGCTGGCGACCGACAGCACCTTCATTCCCTGGTCGCGCGCTTCTTTCGCCATCGCCGGCACGTCGTCGCCGATCATTTCGGTGGCACAGCTGCTCATCACCACATAAAGCTGCCCGTCGATCACCTTGACGGTGTTCTTGATCTGCTCGCGCAACCGGGAGGTGGCGCCGAACACGACCTGCTTCTCGAACACGTTGGAGGCCGGTGCGGCCAGGCCCCCGAGCGCATCGGAAGCCGCCCAGCCGGCGGCGGCGCCGTTGCGGTGCGCCTGGATGCCGCAGCCGGCAGTGGCGTGCAGGATGGGCACCACGCCCGGCACCGCGGCGGCACTGTGCAGCGCGCCGTGCAGCGCGCAGCCCGTGCCCGGACGCTCCAGCGGACGGGCCATCTACCGGACTTCCTGCTTGATGTGCCAATCGGCGCTGCGACGCAGCCAGCCGGCCGCGTAGGGCGGCGGCGCGGCGGCCAGCCGGCGCACGAAACCCGGGGTGGCCAGCGCCTTGGCCGCGCGCCGCGCCAGATGCTCGGCGCCGCGCCGTCCGGTGAGCGCGCCCGGCGTGACCCCAACCGACGGCACCCCGGCA
>CAIXDS010000263.1 GCA_903918195.1 uncultured Acetobacteraceae bacterium
AGCGTGCGGTTTCTGCCAGCCTACAGCCCCGATCTAAACCCGATCGAGCAGGTCTTCGCCAAGCTCAAGTCTCAGCTGCGTGCCATGGCCCTGCGCACCGTCGATGCCCTCTGGAAGGAACTCGGCTCCATCACCGGCTCTGTCTCGCCGGAAGAATGCAGGAACTTCATCCGGCATGCCGGCTATGTCCAGTCAGGGTGAAAATGCTCTAAAGCCACATGGCCCGGGCCAGATCCGGAGCGGGTATGGTTCGGCGCAGTGGAACGAGAAACCGGATGCCCCAAGCCGTGTCTCTAGGAATCGCCGTCGGTATCGCCGTGTTCGGACTGGTCTGGCGACTGGCATCGCTCGGCTTGCCGCCGTTCCTGCACAAATACGGCGGCTCGGTCGCCTGGGGCGCCATGGTCTACTTCCTGGCGGCGGCCGTCACCGCCCCACGCCGGGCCGGGATGGCGCTGTCCCTGGCACTGCTGATCGCCACCGCCACGGAAGTCTCGCGGCTCTACTCTACGCCGTGGCTGGATTCCTTTCGCAGCGGCCTCGCTGGTGCGCTGCTGCTGGGGAAGCACTTTTCGCTCTGGAATATCGTTGCCTACGCTGTGGGGATCGTGGCGAGAGGGGGACTCCATGGCCTCGCGCAAGCCACAAAGGCACCGCGCCGGATGGGTGCGCGGGCGCCAGCCCGCTCGACATCCTGAGCCGCCAGCTTTTCATCCCCTCAGCAGTTTCAGGTCCTTCAGCTCCCGCGCACGCTGCCTGGCCCGGCGCTGATCGCTGGCCTGGTTCTTGGTGCACACCAGACCGTAGGTCGGCCGCGGCAGTCGGTGGCAGTGTCGCTGTCAGCCTTGCAGATGGTTTCCTCGACATGGCGTCGCAGGGGCTCGGCGGCCTTGAAGAGAGGCGACCGGGCGCAGCGAAGCGGTGGCACAGCGCAGGCGGCCCCCTTGAAGGGCACTGGCGCTTCCCGCGCCGTCAGCCGGATCGGCGCTGGCTGTCCGCGAGGCCCTTCCCCATCATCAGGCGCAGTTCACCTGGGCGGTCGCTGAACTCCTGCATCGTCCGGTACGGAACCGCCGTCACCTCGGCGATGAAATTCAGCTTCCTGGCGACATCGAGGGCGCTGAACTTCCCGGCATTCCGCCGCTCATAGAGCGCCACGACAGCCTGGAGCGCCAGCGGGGCGATGATGGCCAGGACCTTCCGGTGTTCGTCCGTGACGTCGGCCATCGTCAGGGTGCGCGCCACCATCGTATAGCCGGACGGTTTCCTGTCCGGCGAAGCTGCCGCGGTCAGCTCGCGGGCCGGGAAATCCGCCTCGGCGCCGTTAGCCTGCACGATGAAGACCCGGTCGCCGTCACACTCCAGCACGGTGCCGCTGCGCTTGCTGGGCTTATGGTAGACGGCTTGTCCAACCGAAAACATGCGCTCCCCCGTCGGGCAGGATCAGGCTGCGGCACTCATGGCAGCGCGCTGTGCCCGCTTCGCGACCTTGCCGGAACTGGTTGCCCGCGGCAGCACGGCTTCGTCACGGCGGATGCCGATGACCGGAATCTCGACCCGGCCAACGACCTTGATGCAAGCGGCGGAGACGGACATCACCGTGCCGTCCGCTCCCACCGGAGCCGCCTTGGCGCCGCACTCGAGCGCCAGGCTGGCGTGCGCGTGCAGGTGGCTGTCGGTGCCGTGAACAGGGATGACGAAGCGCGGCCTTGCATGTCGGTGCATGGTGGCAAGCTCGGCGCGCCCGGCATGCCCGGAGACATGGATCGGCAGCCCGTCGGGAGCCTCGCGCTGGGTCAGCACGTCCACACCGCGCGCACGCAGCCTGGCCAGCACGCGCTCAAGCGCCGCTTCGTTGCCCGGAATGACGCTGGCCGACATGATGACCGTGTCGCCCAGGCCAAGGTCGGGAAGTCGCCAGTCACCGCCCCGGGCGAGCCGGGCCAGCGCCGCGTTCTCCTCACCTTGGGTGCCGGTGCAGACGAGCGCCATTTCCCGGCGGTCCAGGCCACGCAGATGCGAGGGTTCCGCCAGCATGTCCGGAAACTCCGCAATCCCCAGGCTCTCCGCGGTCGCGGCGTGGGCCCGCAGCGACCGACCCGCCAGCGCGATCCGGCGGCCGGCGCGGGAGGCCGCATCACAGGCAGACATCGCCCGCGCCACGTTGGTGCCGAAGCAGCAGACCACCACCGCACCCGGGCGGCTGGCGAACAACCGCCTGAAGGAGTCCCGCACCTGCGCTTCCGAGGTGACCGGCAAGTCGCGCTCGGCGTTGGTGCTGTCGCAGACCATCGCCAGCAGACCGGCATCGCCCAGCGCCCGGATCGCCGCGATGTGCGTGGGCTCGCCGATCAGCGGATCGGGATCCAGCTTGAAGTCACCGGTGTGCAGCAGCTTTCCGGCAGACGTAAAGATGGCCAGGGCGACCGCTTCCGGGACCGAGTGTGTCATCCGGATGGAACACACGCTGAATGCCCCGGCCCGGAAGCCACCGCCGACCGGGAAGGTCCGGATGTCGGCTTCGTCCAGGGTACCGGCCTCGTCGAGGCGCCGGGAAATTGCCGCCGCGGCGAACGGCGTCGCCCAGACCGGGCAACTGATTCGCCGGGGAAAGACATGCTGGATGGCGCCGATATGGTCCTCGTGGGCGTGCGTCACCACCAGCGCATCGATGCGGCCGACGACGCGGAGCAGGGTTTCGGGGTCGGGGATGAAGGCGTCCACACCGGTGGTGTCGTTCTCGCCGGGAAAGGCGATGCCTGCGTCGACCAGGATCCAGCTTCCGTCATGGCCGTACAGAGTCCAGTTCATGCCGATGCGGCCGAGGCCGCCAACCGGCACGACAAGTATCTCCGTCGCGCGGGGGCGCGGGAGCCGATGCAGGTGCCGCAGAGGGAGGTGAACGAGCGGGGAATCCCCCGAAGGGTGGTCCGGCGAGCCGTCCTGGGCTCCACCGGTTACGCCCGGCAACCGGGCGCGCAATCTGATTAAATCCATCTCGGCCGCATATAAGCCGCACACAGTTAATTATCAAGTGAAGATTTTGGTATCGCATGCGGAAGCGTTGACCTGCATCAGGATGACGGGGAAAAGAATCGGCAAAGCCCTCATCGCGCGAATTCGTCGCCTCGCCTGAAGCCCCTTGTCGGCACCTTGATGCCGCCGCCGTCGTGAGATGCTGACGGGGCTGGCCCGGCAGGCGGGCGAGCGGATGCCCGGGAGCCTGATGGCAGCACCAAAGCCGCGGCCGGAGCATAGTGTTGCCCGCGTGGTTGTTGATTTTCGCTGAGATTTGACCCGGGATTTCCACCGAGAAGTGACCCGCCTGCGAGTGTGTTTCCCTGCTTGGATCTGGGTCAAGTCATGGCTTCTTCCTGCCGGGCTTGGTAGTTGCCGCACTGGCCCTGTAGC
>CAIXDS010000264.1 GCA_903918195.1 uncultured Acetobacteraceae bacterium
CAGGGATCCACGGTCAGCGAACATATCTTCGCCGTCCCGGGCGGCTCGCGCCAGGTGAATGCATTCGGGGCCTACACGTCCGGCAGCAGGCATCGTGAACAGTCATTCATCGTGACCTCGGACGGAGCGGAGCGGCAGGAAGTTGCCGGCCGCCGGCCGCTTGGCGACCTGCGCCAAATCCGCGAGGGCGACGTGATCGAGAATGTGGCGCGCAACTTCGCCCGCCAGCCGATCAAGGAAGGATCGCTCGCCATGCTCGCGCGGGCGGAGAACCTGCGGACGGGAACGATCCGAATGATGCAGGCCGGCAAACAGCGGCTTGAGCAACGCGCGGTCATGGGCCAGGCGAGGAGCACGCTGGCGGCGACCTTCCAGGGCAAGCGCGACGACGCAACGGCGAAGACGCTGCAACCCGTTTCGGAAAACACCACCGCCGAACGCCGCGACCTGTTGCAGCGGATCAGGGACATCGGCCCGCAGGTGCGCGAGGCAATGCGCGCCGCCATGGAGCGCGTGCAGGCGCACCGAGAGCACGCCACCGCCGGCCGCCGCCGTGGACGGCGGATGTAGCGAACGGCGGCGGCCACCGGAAAGGGCGCCGCCGCGTGTCGTCTGGCGAGGCCTGGTGTCAGCCAGCACTCAACCCCCTCGCACGGCGCGGCCCTTCGGTCGGCTCCTTCTCTTCGCGCTTCGCCGCCGCCGTGAGATCAGTGACCTTGGTCACCGCAACATTGGTTTCGGACCGGTCGGCACCGGCGACGCTCCGCCAATAGGCGGCAGCTTGCAGATCAGCCGATGCGGCTTCCTTGGACATGGGGAATCTCCGAAGAATGTTGACGGGATCGATCAGTCAGCGGCGGCGACAGCGGCGACAGGATTGGCATTGAACCTGTTGGCCGCGACCCTTTCCGCCAGTTCCGGCCGCCGGAAGTAGATGGCACGGCCGCAGCGAAGCGGCCTCGCGCCCCGGATGATGACGAACACCTCATCCGTCCGGCAGTCATTCATCAGTTCCTCCCGGCGGATCAGCTTGCAGCTGATTTCGTGGTAGCTGGTGTTGGCGCCGCGCGACCGCGATCCGGTCTCGAAGGATTTGCCCGACGAGCCGGTGTTCGAGCCTTCCGACGTCGCCATCACGGCGTAGCTGCCGAAGGTCTCCTCCAGCTCCTTCGCCGTCTCGAGGTCCTGCACGGCCGCATAGGAACGGTGCGACACGCCGTCGTACCATTCGCGCTTGCCCTCGCGGCCCCACTGCCGTTCGAGTTGGCCGACCGACTGGTAGAGAAGCTGCAGCGTGATCCCGTACTTCCGGCCGGCATCGCGGGCGGTTTCAAGAATCCGCATCGGGCCAAGACGCGCGGCCTCGTCGAGCAGATACAGGATACGGCCGGTCACCCGTCCGTCCGCTTCATAGGCGGCGTTGAGCAGCGCGCCGATGACGACCCGGCCGATCGCCGGCGTCGATTGCAAGGCCAGCAGCGGAATCTGCAGAAACACGGACACCTTGCCACCGAGCATGTCCTGCGACTTGAATGTGTTGCCGGAGACGATCGAGGCGAAGGAAGGGTTCGCCAGCCAGGACGTGCTCTCGTCGGCATTGGCGTAAACGCCGGAGAATGTTTCGAGCACCAGTCCCATGATGGTGCCGGCGTAATCGCGGGCGAGCGGGCTGAGACTATTGCTGTGGATGCCCCTCAGCACCTCCCGCATCTCTTTCTCGGGC
>CAIXDS010000265.1 GCA_903918195.1 uncultured Acetobacteraceae bacterium
GGTCGCTTGGGTAACGCAATTTGCTGCGGTCATACCGGGCACGGTTCTCGTTCGTCCACATACGGCGGCTCCTGCGAATCGGGCTGCCACCATCGAATCACAAGTGATTCCAACGACTCAAGATGTTCCTGGATGGACACTGAGTGCCTATGCCGCTGGTGCGCCAAGTGCCGACCAGCACGCCGCCGACGGCAGCGCCAACATCGCCCCGCCGCCGCGGTCGCCCGCGGCGTGGTGCCACGTCACCCTGAATTTTCCAGATTCGCTTTTTATATCAGAGAGCTCGTAAAAAGCACTGTAACCGGGGCAAAACCCCGGGTAAGCAGGTGCAGCATACGCCCGGATATAGAACGGTCGCCGCAGAAATCCGCCATTTTCTGACTGGAAAAGCCGAAACAAACCGCTTTCGTTTCGTGTTTGCCCGGGGTTTTGCCCCGGTTACAAAGCACAAAGCACTGTCCAACTCGAGTTAGGACGGCCGGTAAAAACCTTCCCCTGATTCCCCCTGAAGTCGGTAATCCCTTGGCCTTTGTTCCCCTTGCGCGCGGGGTCTATGGTGCTGCGGTGCAGCGGAGTCGCAACGCATGGCGGTGGTGATCACGGTCGCCCAGCAGAAGGGCGGCGCCGGCAAAACGACCCTGGCCGCGAATCTGGCCGCCGCGCTGGCTGAGACGAAGCGGGTGGCCCTGCTGGACATCGACCCGCAGCGCAGCCTCACGCGCTGGCATGCCATGCGCAGCGAGCGCCGCAGCAAGCCGATGGAGATCGGCTTCTCCGACGTGTCGGGCTGGCGGTTGGGCAACGAATTGGACCGCTTTCGCCGCCACTACGACGTGCTGATCGTCGACAGCCCGCCGCACATCGAAACCGATGCCCGGGTGGCGGTGCGCGGCGCCGACCTGGTGCTGGTGCCGGTGCAGCCCAGCCCGCCCGACCTGTGGGCCGCCGAGGGAACGCTGAAGCTGGCGACGGACGAGAAGCGCCCGGTGCGCCTGGTGTTGAACCGTGCCCCCGCCAGCGGCAAGCTGCGCAGCGGAGTTGAAGCGGAGATCGTCCGCCATGGCTATCCCATGCTGGCCACCGCACTGGGCAACCGCACCGGCTTCGCCGGCGCCTTCGCAATAGGTCTGGGTGTTACCGAGACCTCGCCGCGCTCGACTGCCGCACAGGAACTGCGCGCCCTGCTGGCCGAGATAGAGGCCGTGCTGCGATAATCTTCAAGGCCCAGGGCGGGTCCTGCACAAAGCGAGGACCGGGGGACAACATAGCGTAGCGAATCCGCCCGTTGCCGAGCATCAACCTCGCCCTCGGCTGGCTGACCAGGATCGTCGTAGCGCTCGCCTGTTGAACCGGCCGCCCGCCGCGCTTATCGCGCGACGGGGCACGGTCAGTACGGCGTAACGGTCAGTCCAGAGTCACAGGGGCGGCGATGGCCGGCACGGCGCTGCGGACGGGCTCGGTGATCATCTCCATGCTACCGCTGATCTGGCCGCCATCCTCGACCTGCAGGCGGCGGCAACGGGCAGTGCCGAGCAGCTTGCCGGTGGCGCGCAGAACCAAGCTACCGCGCGCCGTCAGCTTGCCGTCAATGGTGCCGGCAACCTCGGCGTCCTCCACCTCGACCTCGCCTTTGAACACGCCGCCCGGCGAGACGGACAGTTCAGTGGCGTGGATCATGCTGGACTCGACTGTCCCCTCAACCACCAGGCGCTCGGCGTCCTGCACCGTGCCATTCACCGAAATGCCGCGGCCGACCACCAGGGTCCGGCGCTCGGCGGGCTCGCGGACAGGCGGGCGGCCGGGTCCCGCGCCGGGACGCGACCCTATCGGGGCAGGCGGCGCGCCGGTCGGAGCGGCAGAGTTCGGCGTAGAAAACGGCGGGCGGCTCATGGCTGGGGCCTCCTTCGGAGGGGCAGGACGGAAGGGGGGAACGCCCAGGCCAGAATCGGCCGGACGAGGCGCAACACCCGTGTCGCCGCGAACGGCGACACCGGCCAGCGGGCTCGCTGCCTGACCGCCGGTTGGGGCGTTCAGATCCGGTTGGCGGGCCGGCGGTTCGTCGGGTCTGCGACGCTTGAACACGGAGTCTCCGTTCCATTCGGTTGGTTCACGCGGGTGTCACCTAACACACGCGACGTCGGCCGAACAACCCGCGCGAGCGGATAGATTGCGGCAAAGAACGATCCGGCGCTGCCGCCACGCGGCCGGCATTACACCGGCATGCGCCGCGCCGGTTCGGGCGCATGCAGCACATGCACCAGCGCCGCCGTGCCCAGCACCGGCGCCAGCAGGTTCAGCACCGGCACCACCGCCAGTGCCGCCATCCAGCCGCCTTGTACCACCACCGCGTCCAGCCGGCGCCGGCAGAGCAGAAGCGCCTCCCGCCGCCCCATGCGCCGCATTGCCACCGCCACGAACAGCCCGCGCCCGACCGCCCAGGCCGCGATCAGCCAGCCCAGCAGCAGACCCACTCCGGGCAGCAGCAGCGACAACAGCAGCGCCAGCACCTGCAGGCCGAGCACCTTGAGGCCGAGCGCCAGCCCGTCCCACATTTGCTGGCTGAATGGTGCCGGCGCGGCAGGGGGAACGGTGGGGTACCAGCGCCGCTCCACCGCCTCCGCCACGCGGTCGATGTACAGCGTGGCGATCACGCAGGCCACCGGCAGGAACAGCACGAGCGCCAGCAGCGCCGCACCGACCGGGCCGGCAGCATAGCCGAGCCAGCCCAGCCAGGTCGAGTCGATCCAGTGCGGGGCGGCGGGGTCCGGACCCCAGTCCACCGCCGCTTCGTGCGCCCCGCCGGACAGCAGCTCGGCGAACAGGAGGAAAACCAGCACGGCCCAGCCCACGCTGCGCAGCACCACCCCCAGGAACACCGGGTCGTCGAGTTGGGAAAGTGCGCGGATCAGCGGTGACAGCAGCATGTGAGTTCCTCGATAGCTTGCTGCCCGGGCGCGGTTGCCTGGGCTTGAGCGGGGTGATAGGCGGGCGGCCTTCGCAGGAGATGCAGCACATGACCGCCCCGGCCGCAAAGCCCCGCTTCGACATACCCTCCTTTGACGTCCTGGGCATTGGCAACGCGATCGTCGATGTGGTGGCGCCCGTGCACGAGGCGTTCCTGAGCCGCCACGACATGCGCAAGGGCGGCATGGCGCTGATCGATGCCGCGACGGCCGAGCGGCTCTACGCCGACCTGCCGGCCGGGCAGGAAAGCAGCGGCGGGTCGGTGGCCAATACCTGCGCCGTCGCGGCGGCGCTGGGGGCGCGGGTGGCCTTCCTGGGCCGGGTGGCCGATGACCAGCTCGGCGGCGTGTTCCGCCACGACATCGCCGCCGCCGGCGTGCATTTTCCCACCAGCCCGCTGGCCGGCGGCGCCCCCACTGCCCGCTGCCTGATCGCGGTGACGCCGGACGGACAGCGCACCATGAACACCTATCTGGGCGCCTGCGTGGCGTTCGGCCCGGACGAGGTGGATGAGGCGCTGGTGGGCGAGGCGGCGGTGACCTACCTTGAAGGCTACCTGTTCGACCCGCCGGCGGCGCAGGCCGCTTTCCGCCGGGCCGCCACGGCGGCGCATGCGGCCGGGCGCGAGGTGGCGCTGTCGCTGTCGGACGCGTTCTGCGTGGACCGCCACCGCGCGGCATTCCGCGACCTGGTGGCCGGCCATATCGACATCCTGTTCGCCAACGAGGCCGAAATCTGCGCCCTGTATGAGCGCGACACCTTCGAGGCGGCGGCGTCGCTGGCGCGCCAGGACGTGGCGCTGGCGGCGCTGACCCGCAGTGAGGCCGGCAGCTTCATTCTCCGCGGCGCCGAGACGGTGGAGGTGGCCGCGGTGCCCACGCATGTGGTCGATACCACGGGCGCCGGCGACGCCTATGCCGCCGGTTTCCTGGCCGCCTACACGGCGGGGCGGTCGCTGGCCGCCAGCGGCCGGCTGGGCAGCATTGCCGCGGCTGAGGTGATTTCCCATCTCGGCGCCCGACCGCTGCGCGACCTGGGCGGGGAGCTGGCAGCGTTGGGCGACTGATCCGCCCGTGGCACGACGCCGCTGACCGGGGAGGGCCGGAAAGCGCCGGCATGTTCACGCATGCTTGTCGTCACGGACACTCAACCGCAGGAACACACCCCCCTATTTCTCCTTTGTCCGCGCCTCGGCAGGCCCGGTAATCTTGACGAACGGGCCGTCGCTGGGGTTCGCGGCAACAAAAGGGGGAAAACTCAATGAACACGAGACTTCTTGCCTCGGCTGCACTACTTACTCTGGCTGCGGGCGGCGCCAGCGCCCAGATGCAACCGGCCGCACCCTCGCCGGCCACGCCGCCGACCGGCGGCACCACCATCATGACAACCCCGGCGCCACCAGCCGCCACGCCGCCCATGGCCGTCCACCACGCGTCCGCCTTGCAGGTGACCGCCCCGGCGCCGCGCAGCACGGTCCGCCACGTCACCCGAGAGCCGTCGTACAGAGAGCCGTTCTCGGCCACGGCCAGCAATATCGTCCCGTCCGACACGCACTCCGTCATCGCTCCACAGCTGCCGGTTCCGCGGCTGGCACGGAATGCCGGCCCGCCGCAGTTCCTGCGGGTTGCCGACTGGGGCCTGCAGACGAACCACACCGGGCTCGCCCAGGAGGCAATGGAACGCGCCGAAACGCGGCTGCTCGACCGCGAAATAACGCCGTCCGAGCTCGGCCAGCCCGATACCAGCCCGCCTGTCGTGACCATCTCCGAGGCGCGCCTGGCGCTCGGCCACGGCGACATCCCAAAGGCGCAAGATCGCGTGTTGCACGCGCTGACGATGGTTGAACCCGGCGTCGGTTCCTGACGCCCCGTCGGTTCGTGACGCTTTGGGCCGGTTTTCGCGATTGACCTGTGGCATGTCGGCCACGCGACCCGCATGCCCGATCAGAAGAGTCGAAATCCCGGCGCAGATGCACTATGTGTGACTTGCAGTATGGCGGGCCGCTCCGGGGACACCCTTGGAGCGGCCCGTTGTCGCGCCCCCGACTTGCTGACATCCCGACTCGCCGATACACCGAGTCACTGACACACTGGCCCCGAAGGCGTCCCATGGACATCCGCAATATCGCGATCATCGCCCATGTCGACCACGGCAAGACCACCTTGGTGGACCAGCTGTTGCGGCAATCTGGCACTTTCCGCGACCACCAGGTGGTGGCCGAGCGCGCGCTCGACCGCAACGACCTGGAGCGTGAGCGCGGCATCACCATTCTGGCCAAGTGCACCAGCGTGGTCTGGCACGAAACCCGCATCAACATCGTCGATACCCCCGGCCACGCCGATTTCGGCGGCGAGGTGGAGCGCATCCTCGGCATGGTGGACGGCGCCATCGTGCTGGTGGACGCCGCCGAGGGCGTGTTGCCGCAGACCAAGTTCGTGGTCGGTAAGGCGTTGGCGCGCGGCCTGAAGCCCATCGTCGTGGTCAACAAGATCGACCGCCAGGATGCCCGTCCCGACGAGGTCCACGAGGAAATCTTCGATCTTTTCGCCGCCCTGGGCGCCACCGACGAGCAGCTTGATTTCCCAATGCTGTACGCCTCCGGGCGGCAGGGCTGGGCGGTTGAAAAGCTGGCCGACGAGCGAACCGGCCTGGCGCCGCTGTTCGACTTGGTGCTGCGCCACGTGCATGCGCCGGTCCTTGACCGCGACGCGCCGTTCGGCATGACCGCCTCCATCCTGGATTACGACAACTACCTCGGCCGGGTGCTGACCGGGCGCGTCGAACAGGGGCGGGCGCGGCTGAACATGCCGGTGCGCGTGCTGCGCTCCGACGGTACCGTGGTCGAGACCGGCCGGCTGACCAAGCTGATGTCCTTCCGTGGCCTGGACCGCGTGACGGTGGAAGAAGCGGTGGCGGGCGACATCGTCGCCGTCGCCGGACTCACCGATGCAACCGTGCCGGACACGATCGGCGCCCCGGACTTGGCAGGGCCGCTGTTCGCCATTCCGGTCGATCCGCCGACGCTCGCCATGACCTTCCGCATCAACGACGGGCCGCTCGGCGGGCGCGAGGGCAAGAAAGTCACTTCGCGCCAGATTCGCGACCGTCTCCTGCGCGAGTCGGAAGGCAACGTGGCGATCAAGATCACCGAGAGCAACGAGAGCGAGGCCTTCGAGGTGGCCGGCCGCGGCGAGCTGCAGCTCGGCGTGCTGATCGAGCAGATGCGCCGCGAGGGCTTTGAGCTCACCATCGGCCGGCCGCGCGTGCTGACCCGCCAGAACCCCGAAACCGGCGAACGCGAGGAGCCGATGGAGGAAGTGCTGGCCGATGTCGACGAGCCCTACACCGGCATCGTCGTCGAGAAGATGAGCCAGCGGAAGGGCGAATTGCAGGATATGCGCCCCTCCGGCGGCCACAAGGTGCGGCTGACCTTCCTGATGCCGAGCCGCGGCCTGATCGGCTACCATGGCGAGTTCCTGACCGACACCCGCGGCACCGGCGTCATGAACCGGCTGTTCGCCGGCTACGGCCCGTGGAAGGGCACGATCGAGGGCCGCCGCAACGGCAGCCTGATCAGCACGGAAAACGGCGAGGCGGTGCAGTACGCGCTGTTCTATATCCAGGAACGCGGCGCCCTGTTCGTCAATCCGGGCGAGAAAGTCTACGTCGGCATGATCCTCGGCGAGCACTCCCGCGACAACGACCTGGACGTGAACCCGGTCAAGGAAAAGAAGCTCACCAACATCCGCGCCGCCGGCAAGGACGAGGCGCTGCTGCTCATCCCGCCCCGGCGCATGTCGCTGGAGCAGGCGATTGCCTACATCGAGGACGATGAGTTGGTGGAAGTGACGCCGGGGGCGGTGCGGCTGCGCAAGCGCTACCTTGATCCGCATGAGCGCAAGCGGTTCGAGCGGCGGGTGGAGGCGGATGCGGCGGCGTAAGGAAAGGAAGGCCAGGGCTCTGCCCTGGACCCGCCAAGGGCCGAGAGGCCCTTGAAACCCATTCCGTTAGGGTTCCAAAGGTCTTTGGCGTTTGGCTGGTTCAGGGTGAAATTATGGTGGGGTTCAGGACAAGGCGCCGATAGCTCAAGTAGCTAGCAAGGGCGGCCCATTCTGCGCCAAATAGTCGAAGTCTCTGAGAATTACCTCCGCTGATCGCAACGACGCCCGCAGCGGAGGAAGCCAGGGTTCATTGACTTCGAGCAATTGAACGAGGTCCCATACGCTGTGCGGTGGCGTTTTCGATGCCCCACAATGCTCCGCGATGGCGTCCAGCAGCTTTTCAGAGCCTGTTTGACCAGAATCATCCGTCGTGCCTTGATCTGTCACAGGCGGTTTTGGAGGGGAGTGGTCGTCAATCTTCCCGTGGTTGGCCTGACGGAAAACCGTCAGGATTTGTGAAGTGCCTTGCCTTTTGAGCA
>CAIXDS010000266.1 GCA_903918195.1 uncultured Acetobacteraceae bacterium
GTGCTGGCCGGCATGGGCGTTCTCGTTCGTTGTCCGTGGCTGAGCGTGTTTTCCCACATGTTGAACGCGTTTTCTCATGTGTTGAGCGTGTTGACGCCGTGTTGAACGCCTGTTTGTCATGTTGAACGTCTGTTGAACGTGTTTAGTTCAGTGTTGTGCGCTTTGTTGATCTGTGGATGCTCTGACAGACCAAGTCATGCTAGACGCATGTCTGGTGTCGGGCCGGATCGGCTCGATCTACCCAGGTTTGCCGGCGGTAGCCGGCTCCCCGGATCGGCTTTCCTGGGGTTGCCAGAACGCGGGGCGCTTGCCCGTTGCGCCTCTGCCCGTACATGCTGGCTGCATGTTCAGTGTCACCGAAGCCGCCTCCATCCGTCGTGTGTTCGAGGAGGAGGGCGAGCTGTCTGCCATGATCGAGCTGCGCCGGTACTTTCCGGGCATCACCGACAATGCCAAGGCGCGGGAATGCGCCCGGACTATCGCTGGGTGGAAGCCGGCGCTTGCAGTGTCCCGTCCGGTGACGCGGTTGCAGCCCGGCAAGCGGCGATCGGCCGGATAGCCGGTTTCCCCGCTACCGCCTGCCGATCTGCTGAATGTGGCGGGGTGGAGTAAGGCGCGATAAGGAATCGTCGTCCAGGCGCTACGCCAGCGCTGCACCCTTCCTGAGCACGCATCGGCGCATGCCGATCGGATCGCCGTGGCAGACCGTCCGGGGGGATGGCAATCTCGATTTCTTGCTTCGCCGATTTACCGTAGGTTGCGATTGGCACGATGGATTCGGGCGCAAGCTACCGGCTCGGTCAGGTTTGCCAATCTTCGACGTCCAAGCCGCCCACGCGCGAGAATTCCCCGGTGTTGTGAGTCACCAGGATCAGGCCTCGCGCCCGTGCCTGTCCGGCAATCAGAACGTCGTACGGACCGATTGGTGTGCCAGCCGCAGCGAGGGCTGCCCGGACTTCGCCTGCCTGCCTGGCATCCTCCTGGTCGAACTCCAGCACCACGAATTGCAGTCCATCGATCCGCGCCAGGTTCTGTGCCCTTCGCTGGCTCTTGTAGGCACCGTAGAACAGCTCGTGAGCGGCAATGGCAGAGACCCCTGCCGCGCGACAGCAAAGTTGGCCGGTCAGCGACACGTAGGCCTTGCCGTAACCCCCGCGCCAAAAGTGCCGATCTGGAAAGTGGGTTATTTCAACGTGTTATGATGCGCCGGCGTACGCATCTCCTTGATATTGCGAGAGAACCAGCTTTTCATTGCGTTACACGATTGGGGGCGTCTGGCAGTGCTCGGCCAAGCAGGTTCGAGGCGTGTCGAGCGAAGTCGAAGGTCAGGATGCCGCGCATGTTGATGTGCTTGTGCCCGATCGGCGCAAGCTGGCTCAGCACCTCGTCTTCGTGATCGGTCGGCGCGCTGTCGATCATGCCCTGCAGAGAATGGGTGTTCCAGGTCATGATGATGTTCGCCAGTAAGCTCAGGGCGCCGGAGATGGCACCGAGCTGCTCCGTCGTGCGGCCGTGCCTGGCGGTGATCATGCCGTTGTGGATGGCGCGCTGCAGGCTGTGCACGGCCTCGCCCTGGTTGAGCAGGTCGAGGATTTCGACGCGGAACACCGGATTGCCGAGATAGTCGCAGAGATACAGCGTGCGCAGCAGTTTCCCCAGCGCGTCGCCGGCCTCGTAGACGGGGTCGCCGGCGGCCGCCGACCCGAACCGGTCGAGCGCCTCGGTCGCCGGATACCAGCCGTGCTTGACGGAGGCGCCAAGCCGCAGCAGTCCGTCCCAACCGAGACCGATTTTGCGCCGGGATACGGTTTCGGCCACGATTGGGCGCAGGATCTCGGGAACATCGAGCCCTTTTGGCAGATAGAGCCTGCGTTTCTTCAAGCGGGCAAGCCGCGGGCACAGGTCGAAGCCGACCAGCTTGCCGAGCGTCATCGCGAAATGCGTGAAGCCATGGGTATCGACGGCGACACGTTCGAGCCGCTCGACCTGCTGTTGGCGCAAGGCGCCTTCGATCGCCGCACCCGCCTGCCGGCGGTTCAGCACGATCGGCTGATCATAGAGGATGCCCCACTGATCGAGCACATGGGCGTAGGTTCCGACCGCATAGGTTCGCCGCCGCGGATCCAGCCGCGCCGACCAGAGATAGCGCGTCGCCTCGAGGCTCATCATGTCGGCCGAGGCGAACAGGCCGCGCCCCCAGAGACTGGCGACGCGATGCCCGCGCATGCAGCGAAGCACCGCGTCATTGGCCGCGCGCAGCCGATCCTTCGCTTCAATCCCGGCCACCATCTGTCCGATCCTGTCGGCATCCACCGCCGGCACCATGCGCGCGATGTCGGCCGCGGAGAGATCCGAGCCGAGGGCGAGCAGCGCGGCATAGAGCGTCACCAGTTCCGGCTCCGATCGGGCCGGACGTCCGAGCAGAATCCAAGAGAACCGGGTCAGGCCGTCGACCTCGATCAACACCTGCGGCAGCTGGACGTCGCCGGCGGCGCGCGCGAACGCCTGGCGTGCCGCCTCCACGCGCGGGTCCTTCGGCTCCGGCTGGCGACGCGGCAATCGCAGCTGGTCGCCGTCGATCGCCACCGTCCCGGCCTTGGCCGCTTCGGCCAAGGCGGCGAGCCCGGCGGTCAAGCCGGCTTCCAGGCGCTGGAGATATTTCTCGGCACTTGCCGGCAGATCGAGGTCGCGGATGAAACGCCCGCGGTCGCGCCGCCACAGCGTCAGCGGGATCAGTTTGTCCTCCCGCGCGCGCCAGGACAGGCTGTGATCGACCGAGACAGAGCGGTTGCGCAGTGCCCGTTTCAGCGCCATCAGCGTCGCCGCGCGAAAGCAGCCCAGCGCCGCCGCCCGATCCGGCTGGTCGATGAGCCCCTGCCACGACGGGCCGAATGGCTGGGACGTTCCGGCCGGCAACGCCGTCGCGGACGCCGCGGCGAGCGAATCAAGTGTCGCGAAGGCCGTGGCGAGCGAATGGTCGGCCGGAACGATCAGGGCGGCGGCACGCGCGGCTTTCAGCAGGCGGGCCAGCTCGTGCGACTTTTGTCCCAATTCCTGGCGGATGGCGACGACCTGGGTGGTCTCCCGCTCGCGTCCAAAAGGGGCGATCAGGCCGGCAAGTCGCGTCCGCAGCGCGACGGCGTCGAGCGTCTCGTCGCCCGCCAGGCTGGCGAGGTCGCCGAGCAGTTGGCGAAGCCGGCGCAATCGGCCTGTCCTGGCTTCTTCCACGCGCTCGCGGGCACCGCGCCACTGCGCGGCGATCTGGTGATCGAGCAGCGTCATGCCCGCGTCGGTCACGCGCAGCAGCGTCAGGCGGAGGAAGCAGGCGACCTCGATCGTCCGATGCGGGTCCTGGACCCGGACCAACGCCGCTGGCTTGCGCGTGGTCATCCGCCCGGCGAAATGCCGTAGCCCGACCAGCGGCAGATCCGGCAGCACCAGCCGGTCCGCCCCCAGTTGCTTGAGAAATGCAATCTTCTCGATCTGCGCTTCGAGACCTTTGACCGCCTTGCTCGACGGCACCGCCTCCAACCACTCGAGGTGGTTCTTCTCCCCGTCCTCGATCGCCGCCAGCAGGCGCGGCACCCAGGTCTCGCGCTCGGCCGGCAGCATCGCGGCGATGGTCTTGAACAGGGCCTGCTCATGGTGGCGCCGCGCGGCAATCACGTGACGCCGGATGTCGCGCTCACGCGGCAGAAGGTAATGATGCTCGACCAGCCAGACACGGGCGCTTCCCATGAGCGCTACATGATCGAAGCTGACGGCGGCTTCCTGGCGAAGATAAGCCACCAGCCCGCGTTCGGCATGCTGTGTCAGTTCGCCGCGCCCGAGCAGCCGCAGCGCCGTTGCGTGATGCTCGAACAGAGTCCGCCGACGCCGTCGATAAAAGGCCCGGATGGAGGCGATCCGCGGCGGCGCGCAGCCGAGTTGCCGGCCGAGGTGATCGAGGATCTCCGGTGGAATGAGCTCCACGGAATTCAGCGTGGTCCCGGTCATCCTGAGGAAGCCGACCTGCAGCCCGAGCGCCAGCCGGTTCAGGGCGCCGCGGCGATCGCGCACCTGGGCCAACTCACGTTCGCCGAGCGTGAAGAAATGCTCGATTTCGAGCGCCGACAGCGTCCCCGGAAATCGTCTCTCGCCGAGATATCGGCATTCCCATCGCCGCGTCGGCGCCGTCGTCGGGCGGGCTGTCGGGTCGGGAATGGCGGCACTCCGATGCTGCGGCCTGGTGTCGGCGGAATGGTCGCCGTCGATAGGGCGATCGCCGATGCCGCACAAACGATCGTCTGTGCGGCGCGACAGCGGCGCGCGCGCAAACAACGGCTTGCGGCGCGCGAAATACTGTTGCCAAATCGCTGGCGATGGCAACCGGATTGCGCGACACCGATCATGCTGCTCGGCTACGCCCGCGTCTCGAAGGTCGACGACCAGGACACCACCGTCCAGGTCGGCAGCCTGACGGCGGCCGGCTGTGCGCGGGTCTTCGAGGAGCGAGCCTCCGGCGGACGCTGGGATCGCCCCGAGTTGCACCGCCTGCTCGATCAACTGCGCGAGGGTGATACGCTCGTCGTCTGGAAGCTCGACCGCTTGTCGCGCTCGCTCAAGGACCTGCTGCACATTCTGGAGAAGATCGATGCCGCGGGCGCCAGCTTCCGCTCCCTGACCGAGGCGATCGACACGTCCGGCCCGGCCGGACGCATGATGATGCAGATGCTCGGCTGCTTCGCCGAATTCGAGCGTGCGATGGTGCGCGAGCGAACCCGCGCCGGTCTGCAGGCAGCCCGCGCGCAAGGCCGCACAGGTGGGCGGCGCCCAAAATTGCTGGCGCAGCAGCGGACAGAGATTCTCGGCATGCTCGCCGCCGGCCGCACCGGCGCCGACGTCGCCCGCATCTTCCGGGTCCACCGCGCCACCATCAGCCGCATCGTCGCCGAGGCCAGAACCATGGCCACCGAGGCACCATTACCTCCCCAAGGCCGCACCAGAGCCGAGCCTGCGTCGGCACAGAACCACCACCGCCCCGGGCAACACGCACCTTTGAAAAGCTGACTCTTCTTAGATATCAACGTGTTATCATGACATGCCACACGTAAACATCTGAAATCAAACACTTTCCAGATCGGCACTTTTGGCACGGGGGTTACGGCAAGGCCACGTAGGATGGCCGGTTTGGTCGGCCGCAGGGCGGGCGTAGCCCAACCGTAGGTCGACCAAACCGGCGGCGCGGGTTTTCACCCGCCTGTCTGGTCGCGGCGTGTGTGTGGGCAGGATCGATGCCTCGATTCCAGGACGAGGCTCGATTTGCCCGGACGCCCCGCCACCGACCAGCAGATGAGAATGTACATGGAGCTCCGTTGCCACCACTCGCAGCGCATCGCCGCCGCCAAGACCGGCGTCAGCGAGCGCACCGGCCGCCGGATCGAAGCCGATCCGCGGCTGCCCTCACAGAAAGCTGCTGAGCGACCGCTACGGCGACAGGTCGCCGACCCGCTCGGCGGTCTGTGGGAAAGCGACATCCTGCCGCTGCTGATCCTGCGTCCCGGCGTACGGCCGGTGACGGTGCTGGAAGAAATGCAGCGCCGCCGTCCCGACCGCGACTGGGATCGCCTGCGGCGCACCCTGGAGCGCCGCGTCCGCACCTGGTGCGCCGAACATGGCCCGGAGCGCGAGGTGATCTTCCGCCAGGACCATCCGCCGGGCCAGCAGGGTCTGTCGGACTTCACCGACATGGCCGACCTCGGCGTGCGCATCGCCGGCGAGGAGCTGGCGCACCGTCTCTACCACTTCGTCCTGGCCTATTCCGCCTGGGAGCATGCGGAAGTGGTGCTCGGCGGCGAGAGCTACACCGCGCTGGCCTACGGGTTGCAGAACGCGTTGTGGTCGCTCGGCGGCGCCCCGGCCGAGCATCGCTCCGACAGCCTTTCGGCGGCGTTCCGTAACCTCGACGCGGACGCCGCCGAAGACCAGACCCGCCGCTACGAGGCGTTGTGCGCGCACTACCGCATGCAGCCGACCCGCAACAATCGCGGCGTGGCGCACGAGAACGGCGCGATCGAAAGCCAACACGGCCACCTCAAGCGCGTCGTCGAGCAGGCCCTGCTGCTGCGCGGCAGCACCGACTTCGACAGCCTCGACGCCTA
>CAIXDS010000267.1 GCA_903918195.1 uncultured Acetobacteraceae bacterium
CCGATCGTCTCCTGGCCCATCTCTCCCCTCTGGGCTGGGAGCACGTGAACCTGACCGGCGATTACGTCTGGGTCACAGACCGGAGGACGGCGGAAACCGGAGACGGGTTGAGGCCGCTCCGGACCCCGCCCACGCCGTTCGCCAAAGCGGCTTGATGTTCATGTTTCGTCCCGTTATTCGTACCAAGAGGCCAGTTGGTTAGTTCTGGCCCACCCGCGGGGCCATCTACTGGCATTTCCGCGACAAGCTGGAAATCTTCCTCGCCCTGGAGCAGCGGGCCAACCTGCCGAACGAGGAATTCGGCGCGCACCTGAGGGCCCGGCTTGCCGCGGACCCCGGCCTTGATCCGCTCGACGAACTGTTGGACGCGATCCGCGAAGGGCTGCGGTCGTTCGAAGCCAATCTCGAACGCCGCAGCATTCTCACCATCCTGTGGCTGCGCTGCGAGTATGTCGACGAGATGTTGCCCGTGCTTGCACGTCAGCAGCGCGATGACGCGGCGCTGCGAGAGCTGTTCAAGTCGGTCATCAAATTGGCTGCAGCGCAAGGCCGGGTCGCGCCGGGATGGTCGCCGGACATGGCGGCGCGCGGTCTGCTTCTGTTGATCAACGGCTCCGTAGCGGACTGGTTGCGCGATCCCGGAGAGGCTCAGCTCGTGACCACGACCATGCCGCTGATATCGGCCTTTCTGGAGGCAATGAGTTTGCCGGAGCGCGCGGCTGCCGATTAATGAGAGGGGAATTTGGTGACACTCTGCCGTCGCTATTGCTCCACCTTCCGTCTTGCTCCGTCATGGTGTAGCAATCTCGTGTTCCACAAACCGCGGGCGGCACAAGTGTCAGCGCACGGCTAAACCGTTCAACGGGTGTTGCGCCAGATCAATGGCTTGCGCCACTCGCTAAATCGTTCAGCAAAGTTGACGATGGCCCCGGCGCCCCGTTAATTCGTTCAGCAGGGCGGCCGCAACCTTGCGCCTGTGCGCCAAGGCCGATTCAGGCTCGGACAGGACCGGGGGAGAACGCTCTTAGAGGCTGTCTCGGAACTCCAGGCGAACGGAACTTTCTAACGCGAAATCAACCTATTAGTCAGTCTCGCTGGTTGGCGTGGTAGCCCCAGCGCCCAAACAGAATCAGATCCCTACCGGCGTTCCGCGTGCGATTCGAGTCGGACTCTTTGGCGCGCAAGCTGCACGATCGGCGCTTCAGGAACGCCATCGACATGACTGAGACAGAGCGCGGAGCATCGGCGACGAGAACGGCTGGCCCACGGCATATGCACCATTAAATGCTTCAGCCGCTGAACGAATAAACGAGTCAACCTGGGGTAGGTTCGGGATACGCGTTTATGCCGACATCGGCATAAACATGTATCCTGAACCTACCCCAACCTGCGCTGCTGAACGAATTAACCGTACGCCGCCACCAGAACAACTTGAAAAGGTGGCGTGTTTTGGCCAATCAATAACACGCGAGAAGGAGCATTATCACGTATTATATGGGCCAATTCGGCTCGCGCCGACTGTCGCCTCAAGCCGCTTTGAACGGGCTCATGATCCGGACGACATCGATCACCACGCCGTGCTGTATGTCCTCCGACCAGAGCGTCGCGCAACCGGACAAGACCGAGGATGCGACGATCATGGCATCATAGAGCGCGTTCGAGGCGGAACTGGCCGAGGCTGCCGCCTGAAACGGTAGCCAGATCGAGGCCCGTGGTCTGTAACATTTTCTTTCGTCTGCATATGTTTCAGGTCAGTCCGTACCAAGCACCGCGACCGGCACCATGGAGTATGAGGTGTCCGCCATTCGTTAGAGCCTTCATATGGTCCTTGATCGTGTGGCGGCTTTGCCCAGTTACCTTCACAGCATCTGCAACAGTCACCCGACCGCGCTCCCGGGCCAACTCCAGGATTTGGGCCGAGAGTTCGGGAAGATCGCCCAGGACGAGCAATTCGCGTTCGACCTTGCGCTCAAGTCGCCGTTTCTGCTGCTGGAGCGCACGCAAGAAGAAGTCGAGCCACGGTTCCCAGTCAGCTGCGGCCGTGCGGATGGTTCCCTGGGTTCGCCGCAAGGCCAGATAGTACCCTTCCTTGCTCTGCTCAATGATGCTTTCAAGCGAACTGTACGGCACGTAGGCGTATCCAGCGCGCAGAAGTAGCAACGTCGTCAGCACTCGTGACAGGCGACCATTCCCGTCCTGGAACGGGTGGATCTCAAGGAACACTATGGTGAAGACGGCTATGACAAGCAATGGGTGAAGCGTCCTGCTGTCCTCGGAAGCCTGCAACCACGTGATCAGTTCACCCATTAGCCGCGGCGTGTCGAATGGCGTCGCCGTGGCGAAAACAACGCCCAGGCTCTTTCCCTCCTCGTCGAACGCTTCAACGTGGTTGGTAATGGTCTTGTAGGCACCCCGATGGCGTTCGTCCTTCGGCGAATGGACCAGCAGGTCCCGATGAAGTTGTTGGATGTGGTTCTCGGTAACCGGGATGTCGGCCCAGTGCTCGAAAATCGTCTCCATCACCTCGGCATAGCCGGCGACCTCCTGCTCGTCGCGGGTGGAGAAGGATTTGAGTTTAAGATTGGAGAGCAGCTTCTCAACGTCGCGGTTGCTTAACCTTGCACCCTCGATGCGGGTCGATGAGCCGATGCTCTCGATGGTTGCAACGCGGCGGAGGCTGGTGAGCCTGTCGGGAGCAATCCGGCCGATTGCTCGCCAGGCGCCCTTGAACTCGTCGATCTCCGCGATCAGCGAGAGAATGCTCGGTGTGATCCTGAGAGCAGCGACGGCTGGCGCCAGAGCCATTTTTCCATCCGATTCCATCCAATCAAAAATGCGCCGCTGGCATCCGTTTGTCCAGCCAATTGCATCCATTCGTGAAGGTTCGCTGACCGCAAACCAGGTTGATGGATCAGGAGCGTCTTCGGGCTACGCCCCGTCGTGATCATCTCGGCCTGGGCCGACCGCGACGTCGAAGCCGGGCGAACAACCCCCGCGTTGCCGCAAGTCCCCGAAGCAATCCCGCTGCCGGTGGAACGCACTTCCCCCGCCTGCCCGCGAGGGTGCTTCTGCTGGGTGCTGCGCTGGTTCGCGGTGGCGCGAAGTGGCGGCATAGCGTGTGGTGGGTGCATGGAAGAAGCCGCGGACGATGGCGTGCAGCTTCTGGAGTTGGTGCAGGTGCGAGAGAACCACCTGCCGCATCTGGGACAGAGAGGTGATGACCTTCCGCCCGATGCCGCACTGCATAAAATGCGCTTTCGTATTCGCCCCCGTCAGGCCGCCGAACGCACATCGTGCGGTGCGACAGTAGGCTGGAGTGCGACGTTGCGACCGTCCAGGGGCGGCACAGTGACAGTGACGTTCGGCAAGCCATCGCCGGCAAGGACGGCCTCGCGATTAGCAGCGAATGTTGCTGCATGGGTTGTGAGTAAGGAGGGGCGCTGGGCGCGCCATCCCGCAGTAGCCACCTTCTCATCCATGAGGCGGTCGATGACAACGTACTCGACCGGGATATCCGCGGGCGCGAGCCGTGCGGTGGAAAGCCGGTCGGCCGTCTTGATGTGCGTTGCATCCACCACGACCCGGCGACCGACGGCCAAACGCTGACGGACATCGGCACGCAGACGCTCGAACACCGGCCCTTGGTCGCCCAGGACATCAAGCCCACCGAAGAGGTCCCCACGGATGGCGTCCGACGAGACGATCTCGGCTCCGTCATAGTGGTCGGCGGCGTAGGTCGACTTCCCGGCTCCGGATGGCCCGACCATCATTACCAGGCTCTGGCCGCAGCGGGGCCAATCCCAGCCGACGCTGGCGGTGGGGAAATCCGGCTCCAGTCGCTCCCAGCGCTCCGACATCCGGATGATGCGGAAGGTACCGCCGGGGTCAGAGTGCGCCATGGCCCGGCGCAGGCTTAGGCAATCCCCTAGCAACAATGTCTCCTCGCTGGAGAGCACCGACTCCAAGATGGCCTTGATGTCGAACAACTCAAGTTTGAACGGGTCGTCGTAGATCTGCTGGCGCTCGTTGTAGGTCTTGGTGATGGGCAGCGCCGCCCGCAACTGCACCCCGTACTTGATGGCATAGGCGAGCCGGACGGCGTTGAGGAACGGGAAGATGGCCCGGACCCGCGCGCTCCACAGCCGGGCGCGCAGGGCCACCTGATCGCCCGCCGCCAGCAGGGCCAGTGTGCTGACGTGGGGCTGGCCGTCCCAAAGGTCGACCAGCCCGTTCTCCCAGCAAGGGGTCTGGCCGCGGAGCGAAGCCGCGTAGTCCGCCAGGAATGGTAACGGATCCAGTTGCTCTTTCAACGGCAGGCGGGTCAGTGCTTCCGCCATGGTGCGGTCCCAACTCGCCAGCTCGACCGTCGTCTCCATGGCGACGCGCGCCGTCAGGTCGTCATCCTGACGGCCGGCGAGCCGCTCGATGAACAGCCGGGTGTCGAGACGTGACAGGACGCCCATCCAGCGCAGCGGTGCCGCGTCCAGCGTGGCCCGCACGTCGTCGGGCGGCACCGAGGGTGGCACGTCGAACAGGATGACCGGCGCTCCGGCCCGGTCGGTACGCTGGCGCTCGGCGCGGAAGCTGCGCAGGAACAGGCTCCATTGCCGCCAGTCGGAGGCCGGGACCCCGTGGACGAGGAAGACGGCGTCGATGAGGGCAGGCTCATCCACGAACTGCGGGATGAGGCGCAGCCCGGACGTCTCCAGTCCCGCTGCGGCGGCGAGGATGCGGACGGGCGAACGTCCGCGCAGCCCGGCCGAGACATCAACGGCAGTCGGCATCGAGGATGCCTGCTCGTCCACGCGCCGGGTGACCGCCTCCAGCCAGCCGGGCGGGGCCGGGCGGGGCAGCGATAGACCGAGGACACCGAACGATGCGTTCGCGGCGCCGACGAGCCGGTCGAGGAACCTGCATGGGCCGGGTAGGCTCCACCAGGCATCCTGGGACGCGGTTCCTGACATCACGCGGCCTCACCAGCCTGGGATTGCGCCTTGGCCTGCGCCTGTGCAAGCGCGACCCTGACCAGTGGCGACATAACGAAGACCCGGCTGTCGGCCGGTTCGCCCGGCCGCGCCGCCTGCGGCTCCAGCACCCCCATCATGGCACCGAACTCAGTGACCTGCGCCGCCGTAAGATTGAGGCTCTCGAGCACATCGCCCACGCCGTCCCGAATCTCTTCCAGGCCGATGCGCCCGTTCGGGTCCGCCCACTCGGAGAGGCACCGGAACAGTTCGGCCATCGGCGGCGCGAGGCCAAGGTCGGTCAGCAGGTCGCGCTCCCGGTTCAGCCGCGTCTCTACCCCCTTCAGATGCTTGGCGAACCGGTCGGGACTGCCGTTGAACCCGGTCACGGCCAAGGACATCGGTCGGTTGAAGCCGCCGGTGATCCGCTTCAGATCACCCGCGAAGCGCTCGGGCGGCAGATTGTCGTCCCCGAGCTCGTGTTCGAGGTAGGCACCCGCCCAGGTCTGCAAGAGCATGATCCGCACGCCCTGCGGCAGCTTGGCCACGCGCGGGTTGCGGACCCAGCACAGGGCATGGTCCGCTCCGCCCACGAAGACCACCCGCACGGTGCCCTCGCGGACCGCCCGCTGGCGGGTGGCCGCCTCGACCCAGGTGACATCCCAGTCCGTCCGTGGCTCGATCACGACGGCGGTGGGATTGGTGCTGCGCGCGAGGGGGCGGAGCGCATCCAACATGTCCGTGACGGCGGCGAAGTTGCGCGCGGAGACCGTCACCTTCACGCCGTCCGCGGTGGCCGGGTCGGCGGTACGCAGCGCCTCGGACACGTACACCACGTCTGCCAGTGCGTTACCGAAAACGACGGAGATGTGGGCGCTGCCCGCGAACAGGTCGTACTCCTGCCCCCAGGTCAGCGGGCAGGGGTAATCAGGCGCTTCCCTGGGCAGCGTCAGGCCGCGGCGCATCGAGCGCGGATCAAAGGCGGGCGGAGGCGGACGATTCTCGAAGCTGAGCAGCCTGGTAGTTACATGGTCCTCGTCGCCGAGCAGGCGGAGGATGGCGTGCGAGCGCAGCGCCCAGGTGCCGGACGCGGTCTGGCGCAGCACGCCCAGCCCCACCATCTCGTCCAGCAGGTCCTTCACCGTCTCGAGACGGTGGCTGTGGTCGAAGGCCGCCGGCCACCAGGTAGCTACCGCATCGAGCACCTCGACAGTCGACATGCCTTCGTCGACGCGGCCGGCCTGGGCATCGCGGAGCGCGCGCTCGGCCACCACGCATGTGATGAGTTCGTAGCGTCGGTCGATCTCCCGGATGGTGTAGTCGAACTTCGCCTCGATCTCCTTGCGAATGGTCTCGTTCTCGATCGCTTCGCGGACGTGCCTGTCCGTAATCTCG
Organism: uncultured Acetobacteraceae bacterium; assembly: GCA_903918195.1. Taxonomy (GTDB): domain Bacteria; phylum Pseudomonadota; class Alphaproteobacteria; order Acetobacterales; family Acetobacteraceae; genus Rhodovastum. The sequence goes on from CAIXDS010000267.1 coordinate 6,360, forward strand.
CGGGCTGATTTTGGACGGCGGACCGTCTCCTTCTCCAGGCCCGCCAGCAGCCTCTCGCAGAACGTCTGTACGAGCACGGGGTAATAGTTGCAGTGGGACAGGATGCGCCACACGTCGCTGCGGTTCTTGAACTCGTAACCCAGAGCCGACAGTGGGCGGGTCACGAGCCGTTCGGCATCCGGCAGTTCCTCGTCCATCAGGGGGCCGATGCGCTGCGGATCGGAGGCGATTTGCTTGAGTGGCGAATTCTCGGTCCGCACGATGCGGGTGACGTTGTGCAAGCCGGCGAGCACGACCTTGAAGCGCCGGTACGTGCTGTCCATGAGTTCCTGAAGCCGATGAAATTCGGAAAAATGCTGCTTGGAGTCGCCGTCGATGAAATAGTCGGCCTCGTCGAGCAGGAGGAGCACGCGGCGCTTGCTGTCCCCTTTCAGCCACGCCTGCACCTTGATGGTGAACTCGGCTGCCGTCTTGACGGGCGCATTGTTGAAAATGGCGGTCAGGTCACGCGACGCAGCATCCCAGACGCGCGACGGGGTCGCCCCGATGTCGCGGATGTTCGCATAGCCCACGGCGGTGCTGCCGTTGCGCTGCGGGTCGCTGTGCTGCTCCTTGATATGACGGAGCAGCGCCGTCTTGCCCAGCCTGCGGCCGCCGTAGACGATACAGCTTCCCATGCGGTCGGCGATCTTGCGGATCTCCGTCTCGCGCCCGAAGAACATCTCCGGGGGCACCGGGGCATTGCCGTAGTCCTTGTAGGGAGCAGCGAACGAGAAGGGCTGCGCGCACTCGATCATCGTCAGCGGGCGAAATTCAGGCTCGGTTAGCGCATACAGCAGGATCGCCTCGTCAATGACGAGCACGCGTCGGTTCTGACCGAGGCACGCGACCTGCAACTGCCTCCGCCGATCCACCTCGATTAGGGATGTGACCAGAACGATGACGCCGTAGTTCCCGGCGTCCTGGCAGAGGTTCGTCAGCTCGCCCTCGCTCGGCAGATTCGGCGCAACCGCGATCCGGTAATTGAACTCGGTCAGGCTGCCGAAGTCAGGCAGCAGCATACTGGCCTTGTCCTCCGGGATGTTGAGGTGGAACTCGGCGACATAGGTCTTCGGCGGCATGTTCTGGCCACGGATGGCAGGCGTGCGCACCACAGGGGCCATCCGGACCGCCGTAAACAGCCTGTCCAGGAGCGGCTGGATCGAACCCGCCTGGTCATTGCGCTCGACCCGACGCCGCAGGTCACGCCAGGCTTCGAGGGTCTCCAGCACCTCGCTGCGGCGCTCGGCCGGCACATGGGAAAACGGGAGCGCCGGGAGGTCGCGGCCGCTTTCCACGGCCGTCTGGGCTGCCTCCAGGGCGTGCTTGCCTGCCTTGGCCAGGGCATCCGGCACATGGGGGAAGAAAGCATGGAAGCGCCTGTTGGCGAAGGGCCTCTCCGGAAGCCCACCGCCTTCCTCCATGAAGCTGATGTACTCGCCGGCCGTCACCAGGTCGTCGTGCGTGCTGATGATTTCCCGGACCCGGCTGATGTCGCCCTCGCGCGCACGCCCCTGCAAGGCATCGAGGCGATGCAGCAGGGCATCGCGCGGCCCGTCCAGCAGGTGGCTCACGCGATCGCGGACATCCGCGATCTGGTCACGGGCCGAGCCGAAATCCATGATCTGCTCCGGCTCCTCGTCCTCGACGCGGGCCTCCAGCGACACATCGGAGGGCAGGGTATCCGGGTTGATCCGGTCGAGCGCCGCGAACACGGCATTCGCCTGGTCGATGCGCACCAGGCTTCCCATGCGCTGGACCTTATCGATCAGGCGGCGGGTGTCATCCATGCTATCCTTGAGGTCGGCCCGGCAGGACGACAGATTGGCGTCGCAGCCGTCCGCCAGCGCGGCGCGCGTTTCGTCATCGATGCCGTAGAAACCGCCAGCCTGGATGAGCAGCCGTGCCGCGATGAACGACCCCTCCAACAGGCGGGCGTTGACCGTAGTCCGGAACGCATCGTCGTCCGGGGTGCGGCTCTGGGGCGGTACGGACGTGTCCAGTAGCGCCGTAACGATGGCCTCCGCACGGTAGGGCGACGGAAGCCAGCTCGTGCCGTAATGGAGGTCGGGAATCCAGAGCAGCGGCCCGTGCACGGCAAGCAGGTGGTCGTGGATGCCGGCTTGGGCAAAGCGCCCATGCGACGCGTCCTTTAGGCGGGTCAACGCGGCCATGGCGAAGGCCGCCGCCGCCGCTGGTAGCGGCGGCGCAGTCTCCGCGAAGGCAGCCAGGGCGCGGACGGCCTTGTCGGCACCGGCGCCGACCGCCTGGGCAACCCGCTGCACCAAGGTCTTCTGACTCGATGTGCGCGCCGAAGATGCGGCATCGGCCGCGTCGACATACTCCGCGCACAGCGCTGCCAAGTCCTCGAACGCCGAGACCAGCCGCTCACGGGCGGCGCCGTCTAGCGTCTTATATTTCACCACAGTGCCGCGGTCGATCTTCTCGGCCAGGGCCATGATGGCGCTACGGTCGCGGTATTCCTTGGCGAAAGTGCGGGCTGCGGAAATGGAAATGTCGCCGCCCGCCTCGATCTTCTCCCGGAATTCACCGATGACCCCAGTCCGCAGGTGAAGGTTGCCGCGGATCCGGTTCGCCGGCGCCCAGTTAAAATGCATCTTGGAGAAGACCGGCCTTATGTAGCAGCCGCCACCCACCTAATCTTGTCAACGAAATTAATGGGTTGTACTATTCCCCTGCCTGTGCCAGGAAGGACGCCGAGTTGGTTCGCTCGGCGGGGTCATCATGGCGCAACACTTTCTGCTTTC
>CAIXDS010000268.1 GCA_903918195.1 uncultured Acetobacteraceae bacterium
CCCTCCTCGCGGACGGTCTCGACCAGGTAGAGGTATGTGTAGGGGCCGATGCGCTTTTCGCGGACGAACATGGCTCTAGCATTCGCATATTCGCCGATTCGTCAAGTTTAAAAAGGGCTAAGTCCGCAGAATTTAGCACTACACTTTTTTGCGGCGCTTCAGGCTCCCTATAGAACCGACTGAAAACTCAGAACTTTTGAATACGACAACGCACAGACATGCGTCTAACTGTTAAACTCGGGCCAGACATAAGCACGCCGCCTGGGTGAGCAGGCGGGCGCGAAATTCGCAGGTGGGGCGCCGCAACGGTTACAGCTGACCGGATCCAAGACCGTGGCTCGCGGCATCAGGAAACCCGACGCCATGGTGACAGCAGGATACCGGCTGGCAAATCGTTCCGCCCTTACCGGACGCCAGTAGAGTCCAGACAGACGTGCGCCGGCAGTTCCGGGCCGCGCGGTCTGCTGGAGGAAGGTCTGCGACTATATTACAACCAGACCTGCAGACCGTTCGCCATGATGGTTCGTTCGCGCCCTTCGTCCTGGGCCATCCGAGCCGGCACGCCGTGCGACGGCACCACCCGCAAGCGCAGCACGCTCTCCTGCGGCTCGCAACGCAGCCAATGCAGCACACCGGGGCCGATGATGGCGATCGAGCCGGGCTTCACCTCGTGGCTGTCAAGCACAGCGCTCTGCTCCAGATCGACACCGCCGGCGCCGAGCGTGGGCTGGTGGACCCAGCGTGACCGGCCGTCGCGCATGAACTCGGGCAGGTCGTGGCTGCCGCGCACCACGTCGATCGTCGCCGCCCGCTCGCCGGCCGGCGTGACCAGCAGCAGGCATTCCGACGGCGAGGGCAGGCCGGTGTTGGCGCTCGGCTGCTGTATCGACTGGCTGGCGTGCAAAATCTCGGCATTCAGGACCGCCGGGTTGGCTTCGAGCACGCCTTGAAGCAGCCGCAAAATCCGCTGGTTGACCACCATGCCGAGCAGTTCGGCGGTCAGCGAGGACAGAAGGCGGAACGTGGCCAGTCCCGGCAGCACGGCGACGCCGCTGGAGATCAACCGCCCCACCGGCTCGGCGTCCTCCGGGTCGAGCTGGCCGATGGCGAGCTTGCCGCGCAGCACCGCGGCGGCGTCGGTGCGATCGGTCCACAGCCCGCCATAGACGCTGCGATACCGGCCGGCCGATGGATAGGCCTGGTGCAGCGCGTTGAAGAACGGAACATAGCCGGTGGCGATGCCGCGCGGCAGCTCAAGGTCGCTGCATTCCGGCCGCACCACGATGAAGGGCAACTGGGCCGGGTCGATATGGCGATAGAAGCGGATCATGTAGGCGCAATGGCCATCGCCGAAGCCGACCGCCTCGAGGTCGCTGCGATACATGTTGGCGATTGCCTCGCCAATGATCTCGCGGTTCAGCATGGCCTGCACCGGCATGCCACCCTGGTTGTCCTGCGAAAGCGCCCACCCCTCAGCCTGTTCGGGGGTGACGGAATCCAACGAGCCTCGAATCATCAGGGAACCTGTCTTGCTGGGGTCGATACGGGGATGATTGTCGTTCTATAATCAACGAAACTTGCAACAGCAGTATAAAACAATTGCTGTGACGATACAAATAATTTGCGCTTTCGATACCAAAAATCACGCCATATTACGACGCTGCTGCCCGCGCGCAGTTGCCGCGGTCCTGCGGCGGCGCCGCAATGAGATCCTGGTACAGCCCGATATGGGCCTCGAAGATTTCCTGCACGGTCGGTGGCTGGCGCATCGTGGCCGACACCTCGCGAACCAGCTGGCGGTTGCCGTTCAGCCGCTTCAGCAGCGCGACCAGCCCAGCCGAGCTGCCGACCGGAAACTGCCAGCCATCCAGCCCGTCGCGGATCTTCTCCGCCATGCCGCCAATGTCGGAATGCACCACCGGCCGGCGGTTGCGGAACGCTTCCTGGATGACGACCGGCGAGTTCTCCCACCAGATTGAGGGAATGATGGTAAGATCGACTTGGCGCATGAGTTGGTCGACACGGGCAGGCTCGTACGGGCCGTGGAATTTCACGTTGCGGCTCGCGCTTTCCAGCCGCTTGAGAAACTCCTCCTGAAACTCCGGCGGCTGGCCGCGATAGTCGCCGTGAATGTCGAAGACGATGTCCTCGATGCCTTCATTCTCCAGCGTCTGGGCGGCGTCGAACAGCACGTTGATTCCCTTCAGCCGGGAAATCTGGCCGAAGAAGCCGATCCGCAGCTGCCCGTCCTGGTCCTGCACCGCGGTCGTGCGTAACGCGGCCGGATGCGGGATGACGTTCTCGATGACACTGACCTGCCGCTCGGGGATGCCCCAGGCAACCAGCCGCTCGGCGAGGAAATGGCTGGGCGAGATGAACCGGTCAACGTAGCCGAAGAAATTCTGGACATAGAGCTGGCGCAGGAAGAAATCCGACGGCGAAATGTCCGGGAAGCACTGGTGGCAGCGCATCAGGCTGGACCCGTAGCAGAGGTTCTGGTGCTTGCGTGTCACCATCTGGCCGTAATGGTGGCAGATAGCCAGGTATTCGTGCACGGTCAGCACGATCCGGGCATCCGGCAGCACCTCGCGCACGTGGCGGAACACTTCCACGCCGAAATTGATGAAATGGTGGAAGTGCACGATGTCCGGACGCAGCAGCTGCATCAAGGCGCGGAATTCCGGCGGGAAATTCGGGTCGCGGTTGGCGAACTTGAACCACTCGAAGCTGCCGACGCTGTAGACGAACTCGCGCCCGGAAAAAGGCTGGGCGATGGCGGTGCCCAGCCGCCCGCCGCCCGACACGTTCTGGCAGCCCAGGAACCAGGTTTCGTAGTCCGGCATGTCGCTGAATTCGCGGAACAGCTGGAAGGCTGCGATCTCGGCGCCGCCGCGGGTGAGCTGCGGATGACTGTGCGAGGCGAACAGCAACCGCAACGGCCGGCCAGGGGCGTCAGCCATGACCGCCATCCTGTGTGGCAGTGTCCGGCATGGACCAGCGGCAATGGTGAACCCAGGCATTGTAGAGCGTGAGGTTCATGCGCCAACGCTGGCCCGGACCCTGCTGCGACTTGCGCTCCAGGTGATACAGCCGCACGTCGTGGTCGACCGCACAGCCGAGGCCGCGGTCGCGGATCTTCAGGCAGAGATCGGTGTCCTCGAAGTCGCCGATCACATACGCCTCGTCGAACCCGCCGAGCTGCCCGGCGAGGCTGCGGCGCATCACCATGCAGGCGCCGGTGATCAGCTGCTCGTGCACCAGGCCGGCCGCGTCGCGCGGCCGCCAGCCCTTGCGGGTGTGCAGCGGGAATGGCAGGTCGCCGAGCAGCGGGATCGGCTGGAACGCCATGCCCTCGTGCTGCACCGAACCGTCCTCGAACAGCAGCAGCGGACCGACCGCGCCGAGCGTTGCGTCAGCCACCAGCCGCGCCACCAGCCGGCCCATCCAGTCCGGCGTGCCGGGAAAGACATCGGAGTTGAGAAAGCAGATGAATTCGCCGCGCGCGTGGGCGAGGCCGATATTGTTGGCGGGCGCGAACCCCACATTGTGGCCGAGCAGCAGCAGACGGAACGGCAGGCCGAAGCGCAGGTACAGGCTCTCGGCCAACTGCTGCAGTTCGCGCCGCTTCGGCGGGTCGTCGAGCACGTAGATCAGCTCGGTGCCGGCCATGCCGCCGCCGCTTGCCAGCAGGCCGAGCTGGTATTCCATGAAGTCGATGCGGCCATACAGCGGCACGATGATGCTGTGCCGCGGCGCCGGATCGGTCGCATCGACGGGCATCGCGCCAAAGCGCATCTCGGTGACCTTGGGGCGTTCGGCCAGGCGGGCGCGGTTGAGCCGCTCGATGGCCGGCGCGACCACGTGGGCCAGCGCCGGCACGACCGCGCCGTACTGCACGTCGAACCCGTCGAGGATGCGCCGCAGCGCGGCCATGCCGCGCAGCCGGCAGGCCGGGGCGTTCTTGAAGCCGATCTCACGGCGGTGGGTTTCGACCTGCAGGTAGACCGGTTCCTCGCCCGACACGATGTCCGGCACATAGGCCATGAAGCCGCAATTGGCGTCGGTGAGGCCACGGGCGTGGCCGACCGCCTCGATCACGTCGCCACGCTCGATGGGCAGGAAGTGTTCAGGGTGGAGCTCGGCAATGTTGGTGCCGCAGCGCACGCGGATCTGTTCGATCACCCCCGGCATGGTCAGGTACCAGCCGATCAGCAGAATACCGTCGGGCGGACAGAGGATCGCCTCGTCGATTTCGATGGCGACGAAGTCGGACAGCCGGTCGAGCGTGTTCTCGCCGCTGTAGCCGCGCCGTGTCACCAGGGTCAGCAACTCGTTGCGCGCCTCGCCGCGCAGCGCGCCGCTGAGGATGGGCCGCAGCCGGTTGGTCACATCGACGTCGCGCAGTTGCGGCGCCTCGTCGGCGGCGACCAGGCGAAAGCGGGCGTCGTCCTCCTGCAGGTCCAGCGACTGCAGCCGGCCGTAGAAGCGGCCGGCGGAGGCCAGGAACAGCACCACGCCGATGCCGCGGTCCTTCAGGTCGTCGCGGTGGAAGCGGACGATCACCACCTCGCCGGCGGCCTCGCCGCCCTCGAAGACGATGCGCGCCCGGCCGTGGCCGCTGCCTGACCGGGCCGACCGGGGGGTGGGCAGCGGCACCCAGCCGCAGATCATCCAGCCGCCGGCAGCGGCGTGGTAGCCATAGAAGTCGACATAGCCTCCGGAGGTCACCCAGCCCGCCGTATCGGGGCCGGTGACAATGGAGTTCACGCGTGACAGCCCGGCCGGACGCGGCCACCGGCGGGTGGCGGCGCGATCAACCTGCCGGCCGGCATCCCTGGTGCAAACGCAACCATAACGAAACTGCCCCCGGCCTGCCGTGTCATGCAGACGACCTCACGAACCGCAGCCGGTTGTAGAATCTTCCGCCCTACCCGGGCAAGTAGTATGCATGCATGCCTGCCTGGGCTACTGAAACGCGGGGCGTGGGCGCGCACGGGTCAGGGCAATCGCAGGGACAGCCCCGACCGCCGCCGTAGCGTGGAGAAGGAAAAAATGCATGTCCGGCTGTCGGCAGACGAGCGGCGGTCGCAAAAGTCGGTTGCGCCCCGATATGCGCGTCAAGCGCGCCGGGCCGTGATGGAATTTTGCGACCGCGAGGGACGCCGACCGTTCAGCGGCTCACCGGCCGTCCGGCCTCAGTTTGGCAGGTCCCCGACGCCGTAGGTTGCGCAGATGCACCAGCTTGCCGAACGGCCCTGAGATGTCGCCTAGCGCGAGTTGGCCGGTGTCTTCCGACCCGAGAATGCCGCGGCGGCGCCATTCGGCGATCATGGTCAGGCCGATATAGCACTGCCGGGCGACGTTCACGGCGTTGACCAGTTCCGAATAGGCGAAGGCGTTGTTCAGCAGAGCGAACATCACGCCGCGCCGCATTACGTCTTCTGCCATCGACCAGAATCGTTCCGCCGAATCGAGATCGTTGGTGGTAAATTTGATAAAGCCGGAAACGAAGATGGCGATCAGGATGTTCGTGGCGGCGGAGGGCCAGAACTGCAAATCCCGGTGTCGGGAGATCATCTCGGCGAAGCGTTGCAGCGCCACTTCGTCGTCGTTGCGCTGATAGGCCAGATAGGCTTCGACCAGGCAGATGGAGTTCAACCAGCGCAACGCCAGCCCCTGGCGTCCTTCCTTCCAGTTTCGTACCCGGTCGGCGTGGCCGTTGAAGACTTCGGTCATGACCGGTGGCAGGGGCGGGGCACCCTCGAGCAGGCGATAGCCAATTACGCACAGCGCTCCGCCACAGACGGCAAAATCCCGCGGAAATTTATACAGGGCATAGTATGCCAACATCACATTGTGAAACATATCAGGCATACGGGTGGCGGGGCTCTGCACGAGACGTTCGAAATCGAGAGCGTTACGGATCTCGACATCCGGCACGTACGGTCCCTTGAGCCGTGGCAGCTTGACGATTTCTCCGGTCGAAAATACCGCAAGCACGGAGAAGTTGACGACCAGCAGGTTCCACTCTTTGAAACTGACGACGCCATCGAACGTGTATGCGTGGTCGTCCCCTGGTCTTTCGCCGTTGACCGGCAAGGTGCTGACCACCTCCCCCCCCGAGACGACGATGAATTCCACCACCCGGCTGGAAGCGGCGCGGTCGCATGCCCAGCCAGACAGCAGGACTCCGGTAGGGGTAAAGGAGGAACCGTCAAACGAGCCGGTCTTGCTTTCGCGCTCAACAACATTGGGCGGGTCCGTGACCGGAGGCAGGCCGGGCCGTAGATAGCAGGTGGCCCCGGCCACCTTCACGGATACCCGTGCCAGTGACTCCGGACGCACATAGGCAGGGGGCGTGAAGACGTAGCTGCAGCAACCGTCGTCGAAGCCGGCTTCCAGCAGGTCCTTGCGAAACCGATCGGCCACGCAGGTGCCGATCAGCAGGTCATCAATCCAGAATTCGCAATCCACCCGGCGTTGGGGATCTTCCTTCGAGCTGACCCAGCCTTCAATCGTCTTGCCATGACAACGGTCGATCGTGCCAGCCCAAGCCATTTACCGCAAATCTCCAGGTAGGATGCAGTCTCCTTAGGAGTTGTATAGCGAAATCATCTCGTCATCTCAAGATCATGTCCCAGAACGTCGTTGGCGGCTGTCCTGTGAGACCGGCTGACCAGGCACCAACGCACGATGGACGGCTACCGTAGTCGCCTGCTCCGATAACCGCCTCGCCCCACGCTCTCGCCGGGAACCAATGTCCATCATACGCGTGTACATGGCCCACCCGCGTCACCGAAATGCGGACCCGCATATTACTGCTCCCGATACCAGGCGGCCGAGATTGCATCCCAGCGCACGCGAAGGCCGGTGTAGGCCGCGAGCGTCGAACCATTTGTCCACCCGTAGACTGCCGGGGAGAACGTCAGAGCCGTGACCGCGCCGGCGTAGTTCACGAACTGGATCGGCTGGCCATCCGCCAGCGCGGCAGGCAACGTCACCGTCGAGGATGCGACCGTGCTGCCCTGGATGAACCGGACGAGGGAGGTATTCGCCGGGACCGTGTAGGAGTTGCCGAGCGATTGCCGCACGCCGCTGCCATCCACGAGCGCGCCAGCCGCAATGACAGGGGACCCGGCCGACCCGGAATTGCCAAGCTGGACGCCAGCAGAGCTCAGGGCGATTGACGCCCCCGCCGACAGGGACAGCGACGACCCCAGGGTCGCAACCGCCAGCGCCGTGCTGCCCGATGAGCCGTCGCCGGCCTGCACGGTGATGGTGGGGGTTGTCGTATAGCCGGACCCGGATGCCGTCACCGCATATGAGTTTACGCCCCAGAACACGTTCTGCGCCGTCGCGCCGGTTCCGTGGCCACCTGAAAACGCGATCGGCTCGGTTGGCAGTGCGGTATAAACGCCGCCGCCATAGGGAGCCGATGACTGCCCCCATGTCAGTCCGGTGATCGTCCCGCTGCCATTGACCGCTGTTACTTTTCTGGTGGCCGCGGTCGTGAAAGTGCCGCCCACGAAGGTCAGAATATCGCCAACCTGGTATCCGGTGCCGCCGCTGCCGATGCCGCTGTTCACCGTGGACCCGGTCTGTTTCATCGTCGCGACGGCGACACTTGCCTGACTGCCACCGGGGGGCGGCGCGCTGACGGTGACGGTCGGAAATACCCCCGCCAGCGTCGTTCCAAGATACTGACCGGAACCGGAAAAGATCGGCTCGTACCCGAGCGCCACACTGGTCACGCCGCCCATATTCTGCACTGCGGACGCGCTGATTATCGATGGGAAGGAGGCAATGATGCCGGTCAGGTTGGAGCCGTCGCCGACAAAGCTGGTGACCTGCCCGACCGTCGCGCGGCCGTTGAACTGGTTCGTTGCCAGGTTCCAGAAACTGCCGGTCCCCGTGGGAAGGCTATATTGCCCCGACACATGCCACAACGCGGGCGCGTCGAACATGTGCGCAGCGCTCGCCGCGGATTTGATTTCGAGGTCGGCATTCGCGAGCGTCGCCGAGGCGATGCCGGTATTCAGCTTGAAGATGGAGTTCGTCGGGAACGATTCGTTGTCGCGGATTTTGAAGCCCTGGAACACCGGGTTGGCATTGCTCCCGGTAATGAAGAACTCGTCGGTGACCGCGTTGGTTTCGACATGCACATCGAAATCGAGCATCGTGGTGGTGCCGTAGGAGGCATCCAGCACCACGGCGTACGGTCCGGCCTGGCCGATATAGGAGTCGATATATTTGTGCCGCCCGGCCGCCGAGATGAACAGGCTGGAGCCGGTCGTGCTGTTCGAATTGATGTTGCAGACGAGGCAGGTGTTTTCCTGAAAGCTGCTCGCCGAGTTGGTGGCAGCCGTTGACGTGACGAACGCCGAGGTGATGCCGAACTGGTTAGCACCGTCCATGATCAGGGCATACGTGCCGGACGCGCTGTTGTTATTCCAGAAATAGGCATGTTCAAACAACGTGGTCTCAGCGGCATAGTTGTAGAATGCGGCGAGCGAATACAGTCCAAAGAAGCGCGGGCTGCTGAAAAAATGGTCGTCGGCAGAATTGGAGGAAATGCGGCCGATCTGCATCCCGAGTGACGGGATAGCCGCCGGATTTCCATACACTGAGAGTCCATAAACCCGCAGAAAGCGGCTCCCAAGCGCGTCAATAACGGGAGTTCTGTTTGTCTGCCCATCTAACAAGCAGCCTTGGCAATCAATAATAACAGAGATCGCGTAAAGTCCTGTCCAATTCAATGTTGATTGAATTTTATACCTTCCCTGCGGTATAATAAAACGCGCTGCATTCACCGGGCTCGGCAGCCCATACGACCATGGCCCATAAGTTTTTGCGCGGATGGCCGCCATTGCAGCGTTGAACGCCGAAGAACTGTCTGCGGCTCCGGTCGGGTCGGCGCCAAAATCAATCACATTCACCGACTCCGCGGCACGGAAGGCCTCTGTAAGCGGTGCGGTGGTGCCGGTTGCGATGAACGGGACCTGGCCGGGTGGCAGAACGTCCGCCATCTGCGCCCACGCCGGCATACAGGCTGCGAGGCCGATCAGCAGGATCAGGCTACGTTGAAGCATGGCTTTGTCACCTCAGACAATGAAGGGGCCGGCCGATGCGGGGAATGCGGCCCGGAACGGACAGAACGAGGCGCCCCGCCGTGCTTGCGGTGTTTCAGGGATGGCGGGCGGAGGACGATGCGGAACCACGCAAGGCGCAATTCACCCTGCGATATCCTAAAACTTACTCGACGCTGCGCCGCAAGTCAAGAATTATTTCCTAGATTCGGCTCCTCCGGCGGAATCCGCCTACGGAACAAGGCGGGCGTCCATGGCGCCGGTTTCTCGCATCTGCGGCGCTTCTGGTCTGGTAACCGGGCAATTGCAGCCCGGCGAGGATTACGGTAGAAGGTCATATACCTCAGAAACATCCAGCGGGCGTTGAGCGCGATGGGGATCAACTAACGGCTTTCCCGGGGGGATCCGCTTCCCTCGATAGACAACAACAGAATCCACCGTCCCGGCACACGCTTCCAACCAGGAGTACCATTCGTGGGATTTGTTTCCGTCTCTTTCGAGGCGACGACACACGAACGCCTGCTGCGGGACGGTGTTCAACTTTCATTCAAGGGGCGCTTTGACCTTATCGACAGCTTTGCCGTCGAGCCGCCGTGCGTCGTGCAGGCACAGATTGCTCCGACCAACACATTTCGCTTCGGCGCGTTCAGCGCTTCCTATGGGGGACGCCTGAAAAATGTCGAGGTTGGCCGATATTGCTCGCTCGCTCCAGGTCTGCAGGTCGGGTGGGACGAGCACCCGGTTGACTGGGTTACTTCTTCGATGGCTGCGTACGTGGCAGACCAGCATGGCTGGGAGACGTTCTTGAACCGGCGACGCCCGGTTACGCAACGGTTTGATAGCCAGCGCGGCGTCACAATAATTGAAAATGACGTCTGGACCGGACTCAATGTCTTCATTCGAAGTGGCGTCACGATTGGAACGGGCTCCATTATCGGCGCAAATTCTACCGTGTTACACAATATACCGCCATATTCGCTTGCCGCTGGTAATCCAGCCAGGGTCAAACGCCTGAGATTTAAAGAAAATATTATTGAGCAAATGCTTTCTCTTCAGTGGTGGAGATATAACATTTATGATTTTAGGCAGGATATGCTCATACTTCCAGAAAATTTTATTCCATATTTAAAGGATGAGATTTCCTCGCAACGGCTGTTTCCATACGAACCAGGCTGGCGTGGGCCGAAGGAACTCAAGATTGAAATGCCTCAACCAGATTTTTCGTGAATAAGACCGGACAGTCTTAGCAACCCGACGAGGCCATCGATGTCGACATGAAAATAGGTTCCGCTATAGCCAGAGTTTTGAAATTCCTCCGGTACACTAGAAATGTATGCTCCATATGAATTACCCATTACCGCTGCCAAATTTTGGAACCATCCATATTGGATCGGCCCATAATACGGATGAGTCAGCTCTATAATCGTAGGATGATTGTAGGAATAGATCATGTTGGTCAGCGCAGCACCGTGCGAACCAATCACCAAGGATGCATTCGAAAATATTTTTCGTTGCTCATCGTACGTTAAACAACCCGGTTCGGCAATTGCAAAGCCGAGTTCGACCAAAGCCGCCTTCAGAGCCGCCTCGTTTTCGACGCCGCGACGGCCGACGTGGGACCGGTCACAGTAAATCAGAGTTGGCGCGGCCGGATCAACTGGAAGTCGCGCGTTGGAGAACAGATGTTGGAAAATTTTTGGCCAACGCGTTCCATTATCAAGATTGAACGATGAACAAACTAAGGCATTGGTAAGGCGAATACCGTTATCGAGTTTGCACGGATCGAAAATTTTGATGCTGGCGACCTGCGCCAGTATCTCTGCTGCATATTCTTTATGGCCGGCACCACCACTTACGTGCGGGCACCATATAACAACCGTCTCGGCGCCCACAGCCCGGAGGAGCGCTTGTAAGTGTTCGCGCAGCCACAGACAGAATGACAGGTTATGAACGTGCCAATGGCCGTAGTTATTTATACTGGACAGAACGATATTTAGAACTTGCGGTTCCGCCTGCGGCATCAATGCGAAGGGGTCGTATTCCAGGGGAAAAGAATTCGTGCTTTTCGCCTTTTCCACCCGAACCGACTCGGTACGGATGTCGAGCGCCATCCCTACGGAATCTCCTATCGTCTCCGTAAAGCAGAAAGCGGGGTCGTCCTCTCCAGCAATGAGCACCCCCTTGGGCAACAAAATCGGATTCCGGATAAAACTTACCGTGAAGGGGTTAGAATCATACTCAGTAGAGGAGAAAAATACCCTGTGATGATTCGGATATTCGTCGCGGATTCTTTCACGCATTGGATTGGAAAAGTTAATTTTGACGGCTGCCGATGGGTCTGCGACCAGGCTGCACACAAAACCGTTACGCTCGGCAATTTCAGAGAGCCATGAATCCAAATCATGGAACGAGACGCCGAGCGATGCCGCGAGCCGGCAGTCCAAACTTCTTGTGCGCACGGTCATTCCTTCAAATTCAGATGTGATGAACCGTGGCAAACGGCAACCTTAGGTTCCCTCAGGAAAGTTGTATCTCCTGGTCCGGCTAGACCCAGAGTGCGTGGCGCATCCACTCCGGAATGACTGTCGTTGCAGCACTGATGTCGAATTCTGTCGCCGTGATCTGACCGAACACCTCCGCACGCCGGCGAAACTGGTTGACAATGTCATCCTCGCTGTCCCGCTGGTAGCTCGCCAAGCCCTTCTCGACGTCATAAGGGTCCCATTTGGACGTACGATAGCGCCCGCCCTTCAATAGGGCCGCATCGAGGTCGTACAACCGCAGATGCAGCATAAACATGCCGGGGACAATGGTGCCGCCTTCGCGGGCCGTGTGAAACCCAGGAATCCAGTTCAAGGGAATCCGGGAGATCATCGGCTTGTCCATCGAGCGTTCGCGGGTGAGGTATTTGCGCTGTTCCAGCACCGGGCGTGCCGGGTCAAGTGCCCCTTCCCGAAGGATGTCATGATGCAGGTTGTAGCCAGTTGTAATCCCAACCGGATCGGGCAGGTCCAGCAGAAAGGATTTCAGCGACTCGCCCTTCAGTACGTCCGGTGCAACGCAGAGAAATTCATCGGAATCCGCGTAGAGAACGGCGTCGTAGGATTCGAGAAGGTGTCGCTGAAATGTTGCGACCAATCGCATAATCAGCCAGTTGTCGAAGTTTTCGCGTGGCAAGCGGATAACCGTAACGCCCTCGGGAAGATCTGTGTAGGGCTGGTCTGACCCCTGGTCCAGAACGAACACATTCTCTGCGCCAACCACGCTCGCATAATACTTGGCCCAAAGCGGCAGGATTTGATGCTCGTTGTAGACGATCGTCAGCGCCGCCATGCGGCCTTCGGGTTTCGGCCCAAAGCTGTACTCCCGCCGTCTCTCGGCAACGACGACAGTCCGGTTGTTGGGATCAAAGGCGCCCAGCACGCTTTTGAAAAACGGCACACGCCATCGGTCAGCCGGGTTGGATGTGTGCGATGCGAAAACACCATCATACTCGTCGAGGAAGGCCTGCCAGGGCATCTGCAGGAAGCTCGGCGGCAGTTTGAAGATGAACCCCGTCGCGCGCTCAGAGCGGGGTGCCACATGGGTCGGGTTGAACGTGCCGAGTCGATGAAAGCGTAGTTGGACAGAGAGTCGTTCAGATCCTGCCTCGGGTGCGGTCGTGTGGCTGATCCAACCCGAGATCTGGCCCGCACTGAAGGACTCGATCACGCCATCAAACGACATCGTTATGCACCCACGCGCGTAAAGCTGCGCCTTTGTCAGTGATCACAGCATGCTATCCAGAAATCGTTTCGCTTCGGCCATCGATTGATTGATGACCTGATGCATATCAAGATATTGATACGTTCCGCACCGGCCGATGAAGCTCATTTTGGGCGTGTCGGTCGAAAGCGCCTTGTACTGTTCGTACAGAACAACAAACCTGTTGTCGGCGGTTTTCACGGGATAATACCGCTCGAAATAATTATCCCGATAGTCACAGGGCTCCTCCACCGTCACGGTGACCTGCGCCCCAGGTGTCACGTGGTGCGCCGGCAGAGCATGCCAGTATGTCTCGCGCGTGAACGGACCGGCGTCGGTGTAGTTCGTTACAGCCCATGCGGGGGGTGACTCCGTGGGCTGATCGCGCGGATGGAACCGGATGGACCGATACGGCAACTCGCCCAACTGGAACCCAAAGAATTCGTCGATGGGCATGCTGTTGAAGCAGTGCGCATAGCCGGATTCCATCCCACGCTCGTAGCTGGTTTTCGATGAGACTTTGATGTTCGGATGGTCGAAAATCGCATCGAAAATCGCCGTGTAGCCGCGCACGGGAAGCAACTGGAAGCGGTCGTTAGGGAAATAGCGATCGTCATCGTCGAAGCGGATCGGAATGCGCTGCACGACGGAGGCGGACATCTCCTCGAGGTCCATCGCCCACATCTTCTTCGTATAAGGACGGAAGAACAAGTCGGTGAGCACGCCGCCGATCTGCGACCGCAGGTATTCGGCGGCGTTGTGCGGAGTCTCGATCGGTTCCGCCACCGACCGCAAGAATGCCTTCACCGCCGCCTCGTCCGGCAAAGCCTTATCGAAGACCTGGTTGACGGTCTGGCGATTGACCGGCAACGGCACGTGTCTGCCATCGTTCAGGCGCGCACGGACCCGATGTTCATACGGAACCCATTCGCCGAAACGGCTGAGCCACTCGACAACGGTGGCGTTGTTCGTATGGAAAAGATGCGGCCCATATCGATGCACGCGGACGCCGTTGCCATCGATATAATCGAACGCATTGCCGCCGATATGGTCCCGCTTGTCGATAACGGTAACGGCATGCCCCGCGTCCGCGAGAGTTCGCGCACAAACAGCCCCGGCGAAGCCCGCCCCAACGACAAGGAAAGACGCCATCGAATATCCTTCGCTCTCGGCGGCAGCTAGCTTGGCGTTTTGAGCATGTCTATAAGGCCCGCCCAGATACCTATCGGCTGGCCATCGGCATGTATTTCGATCCGCCCCTGAACAATCTGCTCGGGATCGATGTTCCTGTCTGTGTCAATCCGGAAGCCGGCCGTGTTACCTTCTGCTTCCCCTGTAAGGTCTGGCCGTGCGAACGACGTGGCTCCCGCGGCGATCTGCTCACCGTCCAGCAAAACCTGGATGACGAGCGGGGTGCTGACGTTGGTCAGGTCCAGCGCCCATCCGCTGAACGTGCCGGGCTGCTTAAAGCCATCGACGGCGCCATCTATTTTCCGCGCAACCGGCACCTCGGCAGCGTCGGTCGGCGTCTCGCTCGTACCAAGCGGAAGAGGGGCGCTCTCCGGCTGAAGCTCGGCTTGGGAAGCCGCGTCGGCCTCGGGCACCACTTCAGGCACCTGGACTGGCGGAGCCACGTCGGTCTTTGGCTTGGCAGGCGGCGGAGACGACAGACCGAACAGACTCAGAACAAAGCTCATGGTCTCTTTTCCCAAAAAAAGGCAACCGTCAGAACCAACCTCGCGATGCACCCGTGCGGCACACGGGGTCAGGCGGGTTGTCTCTGTCCGACCACCATATCCTTGCGGTTGCGCTATACCAGTTAACCTCTCGTTAAGGAAGCCCGCGTGTGCGTCAAGAGACCGTCGCAAACCCGGCTGTGCTGGCGCCGTTCGTCGTCGGTCGAACCGGGGATCATCCTGGCCACCCCGTCGCCGGCTCGTGTAACATCCGGTCGGAAACTTCAACGCAGGTTGCCTCCTTATGCCCGGTCCTTCGCCGCAAGCCCGCGTCACCGTCGGCAACGCGGTGTTCGCCAACGACGCCCCGATCGCGCTGATCGCCGGGCCGTGCCAGATCGAAAGCCGCGCCCACGCGCTGGAATGCGCGCACGCGCTGGCCGAGATCGCCGCCCGTCTCGGCATCGGCCTGGTGTTCAAAAGCTCCTACGACAAGGCCAACCGTACCAGCCTGGCCGGCCCACGCGGCGTCGGGCTGGACGCCGCACTGCGGATCTTCGCCGACATCCGCGCCGAGACCGGCCTGCCGCTGCTCACCGACGTGCACGAGCGCGAGCACTGCGCGCCAGTCGCCGAGGTGGCCGACGTGCTGCAGATTCCCGCCTTCCTGTGCCGCCAGACCGACCTGATCCTGGCCGCCGCCGCCACCGGACGGGTGGTCAACATCAAGAAGGGCCAGTTCCTGGCGCCGTGGGACATGGGCAACGTCATCGCCAAGGCATGCTCGACTGGCAACACCCGCGTGCTGGCGACCGAGCGCGGCGTCTCGTTCGGCTACAATACGCTGGTCTCCGATTTCCGCGCCCTGCCGATCATGGCCGGCTTCGGCGCTCCGGTGGTGTTCGACGCCACCCACTCGGTGCAGCAGCCCGGCGGGCGCGGCGGCTCCTCGGGCGGGCAGCGCGAATTCGTGCCGGTGCTGGCGCGCGCCGCCGTGGCGGTGGGCGTGGCCGGCGTGTTCATCGAGACCCATCCGGACCCGGATAACGCCCCCTCGGACGGGCCGAACATGATCGCCTTGCGCGACTTCGAGGCGCTGATCCGAGAGTTGATGGATTACGATCGCATTACTAAGGGGCGCGGTGAGACACGAGGCGAGTGAACGGAACAAGATTTTACATCCCACTTTAACGTGAGCGGGGTGGCGCCACTCCGCTTACGCTGCAAGTGGAGGCCGTGCAGGCGATAACCCTGCCGGGCACGGGCGAAGCGCTGTTTGTGACGGCGCCCCAGCCCGGGACACTGGCTCCATGGGCCAGGGTCTGGCGGATCGCTCGCGGGATAGATCGTGGCAGAACAATGGGTTGAACGTGAGCGCCGAGGTGCCGGGACGGCAGCTGCCAGTTTGGTTAATAAGGCAGTAACGCTTGCAGGCGACTGTCAACGGGTCAGCACGAGCGATTGGTCATCGATACAGGCCGCCTGGTTCTCTTCCGCTTGTGCCTGTAAAGGTCGTGGAGGTACGCGGTGTCTTTCCTTTCTCAATCCGACGTTACGAGGCTTTTGGCGGAACCTTCAGCTCATGTGCGCGCCGAGGTGGCCGCAAAACTTGGTCAGGAAATCGACAATCCGGCGCTGAGCACGCGCGAAGTGCAGATTGCGCACGATATCGTTCGCATTCTGGCGAATGATATCGAAGCGACAGTGCGCCAAAACGTATCACAAAGCCTGCGTCACTCCAGTCGGTTGCCTCATGACATAGCTCTGCGTTTGGCAAGTGACATTGAATATGTGGCGCTGCCCATCCTGGCCGACTCCGCCGTGCTCACGGCGGATGACCTTGTTGAAATCGTAAAATTCGGTTCCCCGGTCAAGCAGGAAACCATCGCCGGGCGCCACGATCTGTCCGAGCGCGTATCCGATGAAATAATAACGACGGCTCATGTTAGCGCAGTTATAGTATTAATGAAAAATTCTAAATCACAAATAGGCGAGAATGGATTTGGCCGGGCCATTGAACGATTTCCTGGCAATGAAAAAGTCACAGAGAGTATCGTAAGGCGTGAAAAATTACCGCTAGGAATCGCGGAACATCTTGTCACCATTGTCGCAGATCATTTGAAAAACTATCTTGTCAGCCATCACGAACTATCGCCTGGCGTGGCAACTGATATCGTATTGCAAGCTCGTGAAGTAACGATGATCAATATTAGCCATGGCAGCCATGAAAAGGAATTGGAAAATCTGGTCGGGGAAATGCATCGTCATGGCCGCTTAACGCCGTTTTTGGTATTACGGGCTCTTTGTCTGGGCGATATGGGGTTCTTCGAGGTGGCAATGGCGGCAATAGCGAACCTGCCCGTCGCCAACGCCCGACCGCTGATTCACGACGCTGGTCCGAACGGCCTGCGATCACTCTTTGAGAAATCCGGTTTGCCATCCCGCCTGTTTCCAGCCATTCGCGTTGCCGTGGATGTTGTAGAACGCGTTCGACTTGACGGTGGCGCTCACGATCTTGAACGCTATCGTGCGCTGGTTATCACGCGCATTCTGACCCAGTTCGAAAAATTTGGCGAAGAAGACCTCGATTATCTCGTGGACAAGCTCATCGCCGTCCTTGCGGTGGGCGGCGGGCGCGGCACGTATTCCGCCTCTGCACACGCCTGATCCCCCGACCGCCAAGGTTTCGAATGACCAGAAGCCAGGGAAGCGCTCGCTCGTGCTCGGATTGTTGCCATTCTGTTGACGCCGATGCGGCAGCGCCCGGCTGCCTCGTCGGCGTCAACAGAATGGCGTATCGCTTGCTATTTGTCGGCGAGCTTGAGGGAATCCCCGTCGGCTGGCGTTGTCCGGGCGCTGTCCGCGGTCTTGGCATCGCCATCGTCACGGTGCCACCAGCCACCCCCTAGCGCCTGGTACAGCGCCGCGGTGTCACCGAACCGGGTCGCCTGTGCCTGCACGCGCGTCGTGACGGCGGTCTGATACGCCTGCTCCGCGCTCAACAGCGTGAGATAGTTCACGTATCCGACCTGTTGCTGCTTGGCAGTCAGATCGAGGGTCACCTTCGCCGCCTGCTCGGCGTCAACCGCTGTCTTCAGCGCGGTTGCATCGGAGACCAGCGCGTGCAGCGTATCGGCCACGTTCTGGAACGCCGTGAGTACCGTGCTGCGGTATTGCGCCTCGGCCTGGATGAGCGCCTGCCGGGCGGCGCGCTCCTTGTGCAGCAGGGTGAAGCCGTCGAACAGTGGCTGGGTGAATCCCGCCGCCAGGTTCCAGAACCCGCCGCCGGGCGCAAGAATCTGGGACAGGTAGGTCGCGCCGCCACCGGCGACAGCCGTGATGTTGAACACCGGCAGTCTGTTCGCGATCGCCACGCCGACCTGGGCGCTGGCGGAATGCACCTGCTCATCTGCCGCCCGCACGTCCGGCCGTTGCTCAAGCAGGGATGACGGCAGGCTCACCGGAGGCTCTTCCGGCAGGTGGATGGAGGCAATGTCGAAGGTCTGCGGCACGTCCTGGTTCGGCAGGTTGCCAACCAGGGCACGGATCAGGTCGCGGGTCTGCTCGTACTGCTTTTCCAGTGGCGGCAGCAGCGCGCGGGCAGCTGCCAGTGCTGCCTCCTGGGCTGCCACATCGATACGCATGGCGTAGCCAAGGCGGAACTGGTTTTGCAGGATCTCCAGGGATTTCTCGTTGACGCGGATGATTTCCTTGGTTGCCTCGATCTGTGCTCGTGTCGAGGCCTCCTGCAGCGCGGCGGCCACAACGTTCGAGGCCAGCGTGATGTAAGCCGCCTCGAGGGCGAAGCGCTGGGCCTCGGCTTGCGCCTCCAGCGATTCGACCGAACGGCGGTTGGCACCGAACACGTCCGGGACAAAACCGACAGTCAGCTGGGCCGTATGAAAGCTATAGGTGACGGGCCTGGCCTTGTTAACACTCGAAGAGTCAGGCGGGGTCTGAACAATGTTTGTGTTATTTCCTTGCAGCCCGGGCGCGTTGGCGCCGGCGGTATTGCCCGGGACCTGTATACGTTGGAACGTGTAGCCAGCCTGCAGGTTCGGGTAGAAATACCCCTGCTGGGCGTAGACATTTTCCTGCGCCTGTTTCAGGGCCGCCACCGCCGCATCGATCGTCGGATTGGCCTTGAATGCCTGTTCCACGAGCGCATTCAGGGCAGGCGACTGGAACAGCTTCCACCAGTCGAACGCGATATCATGGCCAAGCGCAAATCGTTGCGCCTCACCGCCATGCACCGCCGCGGAATCGGTTGTCGAGGGCAACGGCGTCGGCGTGTAGTCGGCCCCTGGCGGTGCTTCAGCGGGCTTGAAATCGGGCCCGACGGCGCAAGCTGATAGCAGGGAGGCGACACCGAAGGCCGCCGCGATCGCCGGGGCACGGGTCGCTCGTATCCGATCGTGTTGTGGTCGCGCGGCCACGCCTGCCACTCCATCTGAATAATGAGAGTCAAGGTTACGGAGTAGCGGCGCCGGGCGGAACTGCGACAAATCACAGGAGGAAGTGTGATTTGTCACAGTAGACCCAAAATCACATAGCCGCGATCGTTGCCGCCTCTTGCAGTACGAGGTGGTTGCATGGATATCCGGGGTTTGCTGCGCAATGCGACGGCCAGGTATCTGCTGGGCGGCACGCTGGGCGGGGTGGTTGTGGCCGTGGTGCTGGCCGGCACGTTCTCGGTGCTCGGTCGGCCGACATGGTCCGGCTTTGCGCCTGCCAGGGCAAATGCTGCGGCGCCGACCGACAAGTCTACGACCGAACAGAGTAAAGGCAATGCCGGCGATCCTTTGGCCGCGGAAAGCGTCGAACTGACTCCCGCGCAACTTAGGGCGTTCAAGGTTGAACCTGTCGGATATCGTGCCTTTCCGGTCGAGGACCAGGCGATCGGTAGCATCGACTTCAACGAGGACCTGGCAGTCCAGGTTTTCACGCCGTACCAGGGGCGGATCGTCAGCCTGTTCCCCAAGGTCGGCGACGACGTGCAGAAAGGGCAGACGCTGTTCACCATCGACAGCGCCGATCTCCTGCAGGCGGAATCGACCCTGATCAGCGCCGCCGGTGTGCTGCGGTTGACCACCCGGGCGCTCGCGCGCGCCAAGGAGCTGTTTGCGGCGAACGGCATCGCGCAGAAGGATTATGACCAAGCGATTTCCGACCAGCAGGCTGCCGAGGCCGCCTACAGGGCGGCGTTCGACGCCGTACGCATCTTCGGCAAAAGCCAGGCGGAGATCGAGAAGGTCGCGACCACGCACCATATCGATTCCACTCTGGTCGTGCCCAGCCCGGTTTCCGGTCGGGTCACGGCGCGCGTGGCAGCTCCGGGGCTGTTCGTGCAGCCGGGCAACGCGCCGGCGCCATACACGGTTGCCGACATCTCGACGATGTGGATGCTGGCGAACGTGCCGGAGAGCCAAATTGCCCGCTACAAGGAGGGACAGGCCGTCTCGGTCACGGTGCCAGCCTATCGGGACCGCGTGTTCGACGGCCGGATCACCACTCTCGGCACGACGGTGGACCCCAATACGCGGCGGGTATTCCTACGCTCGGAGATTGCCGATCCGAACCACCTGTTGCGCTCCGGCATGTTCGCCAATTTTGTCATCAATACTGGCGAGACGCTGCGCTCGCTTGCCGTTCCGCTCGACGGTGTTGCCCGCGAAGGCGACGGCACGATGACTGTCTGGGTGACCACCGATCGCAAGCGCTTTACCAAGCGGACGGTGAAGCTGGGCGTCCAGCAGACCGGCTTTCATCAGATACTCGAGGGTCTGCAGCCGGGCGAACTGATCGCTGCCAGCGGCGCGCTGTTTCTCAGCAATGCGCTGAACGGAGTCGACGAGTGAACCGGCTGCGCAGGTTACCATCAAGCCGTGGCCGGGCTGTTGCCTGGCCCGGCTTGCGTCGGTCAAAAAGCAGATTCCCCACGAAACTTGTGAGGACCGTCGCGATGTCCAGGATAAACTTGCCGACCCCTGTGAAGAGCTTCTCATTTCATTAGGCCACACTGGTCCAGCGGCCGCCCAGGTATAATCCAGGATAGGTAGTTCGATGTTAAAATCGGTTCTTTCTTTCGGTCTGAGCAAGCGCCCGCTCATCATGCTCGGCCTGTTCGTGTTCATCTGCACCGGTGTTGCCGCTTACTTCAAGCTGAACATCGAGGCCTATCCGAATCCGGCACCGGTGATCCTGGAAATCACCGCCCAATCGGCCGGCCTGTCGGCCGAGGAGATGGAGCGGTACTACACCATCCCGATGGAGGTCGGCCTGGCGGCGACCCCCGGTGTGAACAATATCCGATCGACATCATTTTATGGCTTGTCGTTCGTCCGCGTGACCTTCGACTACGGCGTGGACTACTATTTCGCCCTGACCCAGGCCGCGCTGAGCCTGCAGCAGAACGTCAGTCTGCCCAACAATGTGCAGCCGCAGATCCAGGGCTCGAGCCTGGTCGGCGAGGTGTTCCGCTATCAGGTGTCCGGGCCGCCCCATTTCGGGCTGACCAATCTGCGCACGGTGGAGGACTGGGTCCTGCAGCGCCGCCTGCTGACCGTTCCGGGCGTCGTGCAGGTGAACACCTGGGGCGGCACGACCAAGGAATTCGAGATCGAAGCCGATCTGCACAAGCTCGATGCCTACGGGATCACCATCCCGCAGATGCTGACCGCGATCGGCAACGCCAACATCAACGTCGGCGGCCGGACGATCAATATCGGTCAGCAATCGGTCAATATCCGCGGTGTCGGCCTGATCGACAGTGGTGGCGCCGATAATCTGGCTCAGGGCTACAAGGTCAACGACATCGAGAACATCGTGCTGACCCAGGTCAACGGCATTCCGGTCACGGTGAAGGACGTGGCCCGTGTCTATGTCGGCAACGTGCCCAGGCTGGGCAAGGCCGGCCGCGACGCCGAGGATGACGTGGTGGCGGCGATCGTGGTGATGAACCGCACGATGCACACCAACGACGTGGTACCCCGCATCAAGGCCGAGGTCGAGAAGATCAACAACGACGGCAGCCTGCCGCCGGGCGTAAAGCTGGTGCCGTTCTACGACCGGACGGACCTGGTGGCGGTGACGACCCACACCGTCATGCACAACCTGGTGTTCGGCTGCGTGCTGGTGTTCCTGATCCAGTGGATCTTCCTCGGCGACCTGCGCAGCGCGATCATCGTTGGCGTCAACATTCCCTTCGCCCTGTTCTTTGCCATCTGCATGCTGGTGCTGCGCGGCGAAGACGCCAACCTGCTGTCGATCGGTGCTGTGGACTTTGGCATCATCATCGACTCCGCGGTCATCCTGGTGGAGAACGTCTTCCGCAATTTCCAGGCCGATCCGGGCGAGCGGCGCCAGGTGCTGGAAGACCTGAAGGAAGGCGTGTTCGGCGACGACCCCACCTCCGGCCCCACCGCCACCGGGTGGACGGACCGCCTGCGGCTGATCCTGTTCAGTTGCCTGCAGATCGACCGGGCCATCTTCTTTTCCACCGCCATCACGGTCGCCGCTTTCGTGCCGCTGTTCACCATGCAGGGCGTCGAGGGCCAGATTTTCAGCCCGATGGCACGCACCTACGGCTATGCGCTGGCCGGCGCGCTGATGGCCACATTTACCGTCACACCGGTGCTCACCTCCTACCTGCTGCCCAAGGAGGTCAGCGAGCACGAAACGATCGTGGTGCGGCTGCTGAGCCACATCTACAACCCGGTGCTGCGCTGGTCGCTCGATCATCGCAGGCTGGTCGTCGTGTTCGGTGTGCTCGTCCTGGTCGGCACCGGCTTCCTCGGGCGCAATCTCGGCAGCGAGTTCCTGCCCGCCCTTGAAGAAGGAAATATGTGGATCCGCGCGGCGATGCCTTCCACCATCTCGCTGGAAGCGGCGATGCCGTACGTGACGAAAATGCGGGAGATTCTGAAGAGCCATCCGGAGGTCATCACCGTTGTCTCGCAGCACGGCCGACCGGACAACGGCAGCGACGCCGCGGGCTTCTTCAATGCGGAATTCTTCGTGCCCCTGAAGCCATTCGACACGTGGCGACCGGGCTACACGAAGGACATGCTGATCAAGGATCTGCAGGACGAGTTCGCGCGCGAATTCACCGGCATCGGATTCAACTTCTCACAGTACATCCAGGACAACGTCGAGGAGGGGCTGTCGGGCATCAAGGGCGCCAACTCGGTGAAGATCATTGGTCGCGATCTGACCACGCTGGAGGCGCTAGGGTCCAACGTCCTGTCTGAAATGCAGCAGGTCAGAGGGGTCGCCGATCTGGGGATTTTCAGGGTGCTCGGGCAGCCCAACCTGAACGTCACCGTCGACCGGGCCAAGGCTGCCCGCTATGGCCTCAACACCGGCGACGTCAACGCGGTGGTGCAGGCGGCGCTGGGCGGCACGGTGGCAACGACACAGC
Source organism: uncultured Acetobacteraceae bacterium (assembly GCA_903918195.1). GTDB lineage: Bacteria > Pseudomonadota > Alphaproteobacteria > Acetobacterales > Acetobacteraceae > Rhodovastum. The sequence goes on from CAIXDS010000268.1 coordinate 22,926, forward strand.
TCGAGGGCGACCGGCAATTCAACGTGACGCTGCGGCTGGCACCAGAGTATCGTGAGAACATAGACCAGGTACGCGCCATTAAGGTCGGCTACACGACCCCCTCCGGTACCAACGCCTATATTCCGTTGAGCGAACTCGCCACCATCACGTTGGACACCGGGGCCTCGTATATATTCCACGAGTCTAACGAGCGTTTCATTCCGATCAAGTTCAGCGTCCGCGGCCGCGATCTGGGCGGCGCCGTGGCGGAGGCGCAAGCACGCATCGCGCAGAATGTGAAGCTGCCGAACGGCTACCGGCTGGTATGGGCCGGCGAGTTCGAGGAGTTGCAGCAGGCGCAGAAACGCCTCGCGATCTCCGTGCCGATCAGCCTAGCCATTATCCTGGTGTTGCTCTACGTGCTGTTCAACTCGCTGCGTGACAGCCTGCTGGCCTTGTCCGGCATTCCCTTCGCGATAACTGGCGGCATCCTGGCGCTGCTGGTGACGGGCCTCGACTTCAGCATTTCCGGCGCCATCGGCTTCATCTCGCTGTTTGGCGTGTCCGTCATGAACGGTATCTTGGTACTTACCTATTATCATCAGGTGCGGCAGGGGAGCGGTGCCAGTCCGCGGGATTCCATGTTCCGCGCCGCCAGCCAGCGTATGCGACCCATGCTGATGACGGCGCTGTCCGCCTGCATCGGATTGCTGCCGGCGGCGATTTCAACCGGCATCGGCAGCCAGGTGCAGCGCCCGCTGGCGACCGTGGTGGTCGGCGGGATGCTCGTCGGGCCGCTCCTGCTGCTGGTCGTCGTTCCCGCAGTCGGCTTGTTGTTCCTCAACAAGAGTGATACCCCCACCGGCGACGCCAAGCTGTTCGGACCCGAGACGCCCGAAAGCTGATGCCAGGCAAAGGAGAAGCGCAGGATGTTCGCACGTATCGTGCTGGTGTTTGCACTGCTCGGCGGCTGGGTCACCTTCGGTGTGACCCCGGCTTCCGCCGTCGACCGGACCGGTACAGGTCCCTACGCCAAGAAGGGAATGATCAACAGTTCCATCGGCGGGGAAGCGAAGAGAACCGGTTACATCGGCACGCTGCCGAAGGGCGGCGGTGGTCCGGGCAGGCAGAACACTCGCCACTAGCCGGGCGGCAGCAAGCAGAATTGAGGCGGCGGGCCGTCCTACGGTTCGATCAACTGGCCGGCCGCCGCCTTGACTGCTGCATGCATGCGTGTGGTGGTGTTCAGCTTCACACGGGCATTGTCGATATGGAAATCGACCGTTCGCTTGGTCAGGCCGAGGATCTGGGCGATTTCCGACGACGTCTTGCCGCGCGCCGCCCAGGTCAGCGTCTCCACCTCGCGCTCGGTGAGGTTCACCTGTCTCGGCCAGATTGCCGTCCGCGCCACCCGTGCCAGCCGGGCGGTAATGATCGCGATCAGGATGTCGAAATCGACCGGCTTGGTAATGTAGTCGTCCGCGCCGAGCTGCCGCCCCTTCAGTTCGCTCGCCCGGTCGGAAAGAGCCGTCAGGTAGATAAAGGGCATGCCACTGAAGCGCGGCGCTATTGCGGTCAGCTTCTCCAGAAGATCGAAGCCGGACAGCACAGGCATGCTGATGTCAGCCAGAACAATATCCGGCTGCTTTGCCAGAATTGCCTGGAACCCTTGTTCCCCGTCATACGCCATGCTGACCTTGAAGCCTCGGTCAACCAGCTCTTCAGCGATCAGGCCCACCGTATCACGGTCATCATCTATGCACAGCACGTGCCGGCGTAGGTCCCCCATTGTCTCCCCAGTTCATGCAAGCACCGTCACCGGGATGCGGCATGCATCCCGCCTCGGTCCTTACCAATCGGCAGTCTCCCCTATCTTGTTGCAGTTCGGCAGTCAAACCCGACATCGGCCCGGTTGCGGGATTGGCGGCAGGAACGGCGGATTGCCGGGGGTTTCCCCGGCGCCGGCTGAATTGTGGCGCTGAATTCGATCTGCCTGTCTGCCACAAATGGTGGTATCGGCATGCCGCCGGGCGACTATCGGCGGCATGCCGGCAGCGGTCAGGGTCGGCCCCAGGAATTGCCGTACTGTCTCGCCGCGCGGCATCTAGCGCCGCCGCGCATCGACGATGCAGGCGCCGGCCCCGGGCGGATCGGGGTCGAACCGGACACCAGCGGATCGGCGCCGTGAAATACCGTGAGTCCCTCAGGGGACGGCTTTCCCTGTTTTTCCTGGCGCTGTTCGCGACAATCGTGAGTCTTGGCATCGTCGGCGTCTGGAGTTTGCGTACCTCCAATGAGGCGTCGACCGACGTGCGGGACCGCTGGCTTCCCAACACAAGGTTCCTCGGCGATCTCAACAACTTCTCCTCGGATTACCGGGCCGCCGAAGCCGACAGCTTGCTGGTATCGACCGCCGCCGAGCGTGCCGAAACCTTGCGTGACCTCCAGCAACTCGATCAGCAGATCATACGCGCGCAACAGGGATATGAGCGCATACGCCACGATGCTCCGGAAGCCGTCCTCTATCGGCAATTCAGTTCGACCTGGGCCGCCTACAAGATTTTGGCCGATCGGGTTACCGCCCTGGCGTCCGCAGGGCGCCAGGGCGAGGCAGCCGAACTCTACCGAACCACATCACGAACGACATACCACGCGGCGAGCGATCTGCTTGAACGACTGACCGGCTACAACGAGACGCGGGCGGCACAGGCCAGCGAGCATTCCGTGCTGGCCTATCAACGGGCACGCTGGCTGATGGGCGGGGGATTGCTGGCGGCAGGTTTGATGCTGGTCGTCGTCATATCCCAGGTCCGGCGTTTGGTTTCCCGCCCGCTGCTTGATCTGGGCGAGGCGATGCGCCAGCTTGCCGCGCACAACACCAATATCGAGATCGGTCACACCGGCCGTAGCGATGAAATCGGCGACATGGCGCGCGCCGTCGTTGTGTTCCGCAGCAATGCAATCGAACTGGTGCTCAGCCAGCGTGGCCTGGCCCAGCAGGCCGCGCTGCTGGCGGAGCAACTGGCACACGAACAGAATGTGACCCAGTTGCAGCGCAACTTCCTGACGATGATCACGCATGAATTTCGTACCCCGCTCACTCAGATAGACGCCCATGCCCAGCGTCTGATCAGCTTGAAGGACCGGTTGCGCGGCGAGGATATTGTCGAGCGTGCGGGCCGGGTACGGGCCGCGGTGGTGCGGATCGTCCGGCTGATCGACAACCTAGTGGATACGTCACGCCTGCTGGACGGCGATGCAAATCTGCTCCTCCGTCCGGCGGATATCGATCTGACGTCTGTATTGCGCGATGCTTGCCGCTGGCACCGGGAAATGTCACCCGATGCGCGGATGCTGGAAGAGTATGGCTCATACCCATTGCTGGTGCGCGGTGATCCGAAGCTGCTGTTCCAAGTGTTCAGCAACCTTATTTCCAACGCAATAAAATATTCTCCGGGAGGTGCCGATATAAAAATCGTAGCTGAGCAGATTGCTGGCGTGAACTTTGTTGTCGTAGAGGATCATGGCGTCGGCATTCCTGTGCAGGACAGAGCAAAGATATTCACACGGTACTACCGCGGTAGCAACGCAACCGGCTTCGAAGGAACCGGCGTCGGACTTTTTCTTGTTGCGACGGTCGTGCGTCTGCACGGCGGCGACATCGCGGTTGAGAGCCATGAGGGGAAAGGATCGCGGTTCACCGTGACCCTGCCCAATGTCCTGGCTCCGGCCGCGCTGCACGGCGGTGCCACGCTTGCGCATCGGTTGGAACAGTGATGGACGAGGTCGGCCGCCCGCCTCTGTTCCTGGTCGGCCAGCGACCTGAACTTCCCCGTGGGTTGCACGGTGATTGCCGCTATGATGGGTGATGGACGCACGAGCCGATGCCGCTGCAACGGCTGCGAAAAACCTCGTCGAACGACGAACGGAAGGAACGGAACATGGTTTGGTATGGAAGCCCAGAGTATAACACGCGCCTCAAAGCTGCTGCAAAAAGGATTGCACTCGATTATATTTTAGAAGAACTGTTGATCCAAGTGTCGAAGTTGCACAAACAACCGATCGAGAGTCTGAACGAACTGCACGCGAAAGTGCATAGTCGATTCATACTCTCCTCAGACCCGGGGCACCATGAAAGCCACGTCCAGGCCGAGGCGGCCCGTTTTGCCGAGGAATATTTCGACGCGGCTCGGAACAGCATTCAGAACAAAGCAGTGCCTGGTGACGATTAGCCAGTAACCTGACGGACGCCAAATGGGCGGCGCTGGAGCCACCGCTTCCGCCGCCCTCGTTGATCGGAGACCGCCCACCTGGCCGATGGCGGCCTGCTGAGCGCGGTCGTCTGCGTCCTGTGTGGCGGCGTGCCATGCGAGCCGCGGGTCATCTGTGACAAATCGCGCCACCCTGTGATATTGGCCGTCCTTAGTGTCCATCCAGGAACATCTTGAGTCGTTGGAATCACTTGTGATTCGATGGTGGCAGCCCGATTCGCAGGAGCCGCCGTATGTGGACGAACGAGAACCGTGCCCGGTATGACCGCAGCAAATTGCGTTACCCAAGCGACC
>CAIXDS010000269.1 GCA_903918195.1 uncultured Acetobacteraceae bacterium
CCGCTGTGCTGTCCTGCCGGGAAAACCGCACGCAGAGCGGCCCCTTCGCCCGGATCGCCGGCGAGGCGATCGGCGCCTCGCTGCGGCTGCCGAACATGGCGACCGAAGAGTTTCTGTCCTGCCTGTCACGCGGTGCGCTGGAGAAAGCCGCGGCGGCCGAGGGGGTGCGCGTCGAGGTCCGCGCAAAGGACACGCGAGCGCGGATGGTCGGGCGCTTCACCAACGGCACCTTCGTCTATCCGGGCGCCCTCTTCCGGCTGGCGCCCGAGGATCAGACCGCCGCCGCCGAACGCCGGCACGGCCACACCGGCTCCGGCTGGGTCGGCCCGGTGACCGGTGCAGACGGCGAAGGCGACGGCGTCGCCGAGCCGGAGGACGGCTACGAAGACGACGCCGGCGACCTGCGCGAAGCCGCCTGACCCAAAGCTGAACCTGCCCTGGTCCGGTTATGCCGGGCCGGGGCTTCCCCGCCGAACGAGGACCCTACCATGACCCACCTGACCCCAGGCGGCACCGGCACCGCCGCGCCCCCAGCTATGTTCAGCACCACGCAGTCCAGCCTGCTGGCACCCCACGCAACCCGCGGACGGCTTGACCGCGCCGGTCTGTGCGCCGGCATCGCGCGCCGCCGCCAGACCTTCGCTGATCTCGAGGCCGGCCTGGTCATCGCCTGCGAACAGGCCGCCGCGCGCGGCGCGGCCCATGCCGTGCGGATCGATGACCGTGCGACGTGGGACCGCCCCACGTGGCAGCGGTACCTGGACACGGCAACCCGCCTGGAACCCGACTATGGCCCGCCCATGCGCCGGCTGTTGCAGGAAATCGACCAGCTTGCCCGGCTGATCGACCTGGCGATCGCTGCATAGCCGCCTCGCCGCCGGACGAATGACGGCCTGACCGCTATTGGCACGTGAGCGGAATGGCAGGTGACGGATGGAGGGCGAACTGAAGCGGACATTGAGGGCGGGGTGCCTGACAGCCGCAATCGACCCATTGCGGCGGTCGGAGCCACGCCGCCGGATGTCGGCTATTGGAGGTGGAGCGGCCGTACCCTCCGTGACGGCACGAGCGGCAACTCCGCGCCTATCGGGGTCGTTCGATGCTCTCGAACTTGCGCCCGAAAGCGGCCATTGCTTAGCTGGTCCCCTGCCGCCCCCAATGCCCCGCTTTCTGCCGCCAATTACCGATCGCGGGGCAACGCCAACGTGGTCAGTCACCGCTTCAGCCTGACCATGTCCTGTTGAAGAAAGGCGGCTCCGCGGACCGCGACCTCGATCAGCGAGTCGGCGATCTCGACGATCGTGGCGCGGTCGTCGGTCGCGAGGGGGCCCGCCGCGATCAGGTCGCGTATCAGTATGACCAGCTGCTCGCCGTTGCTCGCGTGCGCCCAGAAGTCACGGTCGGTGCGTCGGAGGCGGACGACGGCGCGGATCCGTCCGAGGCCAGGCTGCGGCATTAGCCTGTCGAACTTTGCGCGCAGCAGCGTCAGTAGCGCGGCGAACGCCGTTCGCTCGCCGGAGAACGTTTCCATAGCGAGTTTTATTGCCGGCAGAAGCGCGTCGATATTCGGCCAGTCTGGTTCAATCCCACAGACCACGCGTCTATTCACTACCGCGGAGAACAGCGCCGACAGCGCCATCCCGCGGTCGTACTGACCAACTTCGCGAGGCGGCATGGTCCACGTCGGGCGGGCAATCGCCCAGCCTACCAGTGCCTCCCAGGTCTTTATCAGCCGCGAAGCGAGGGGTTGCTTGACGAGCATCCAGTCGATCATGAAGTGCTGCATGACGACATCCATGACCTCGGCCGCGGCGCCCCGCTCGGCTGCGTCGAGCCGCGAGAGCAGCAGCCACTCCACCTCCCCTGTCGTCAGGTGGCCGATCAGGCGCCCCAGCCATCCGGTGAACTCGAACAGCCCATCGTCGGACGAATTAGAAAGTTCGCCATTATTCGAGAACGTGGCGAGTGCCCGGTCGAGCGAGGACGCTGCGCTGTCAAGCAGCGCTGAGCGGGTCGCCGGTCGCAGCATAGGCAGTATTGGCAGACGGAACGCATTGGCCTGTAAGTCCCATCGGAATGTTCCTGTACGCGAGAACGTGCCTCGGATCGACGGCGCTGGATGCGGTGACGGCATCACCTCGGCCGCCATCATGGACTCGGCCTCGTCGGCTAGTGCCGACTGTTCGCTGGCTTCGGCACACGACCAGTGCAAGCCGCGCTCTTCAGCATGTGTCCGGACTGCGCGCTGGCTCGCGAGGCAGTAGAGGCGCCAAACCATGTCGGGGGCAACGTCTGCGAAGTCCCCGGCGGCGGCGTAGACGGCCTGCACGACATTCTCGATCGGATCCACCGCGAGCTGGAGCAGGGCGGCTCGGTATTCCACGTTCCCGTCATCGCGCCGCACCAATGCCGCGTAGCCGTGAGCCGCCATCGCGGGCGGATGCCCGGTCCGGTGAGCACTACGCAAGGAGCAAACGTCGGTCGCCTCGACCATCGTGGCCGCGCGCCTGATCACATCGGTGACCGAGCCTTCCGCCTTGAACCAGAGCGCATCGTCGGCGTGGCGGGCGAGAACAGCCGCCGTGGCTGCAACGGCCGACTGTGTGTGGTGTTGCCGCAGCTCGTGAATCGGCCGGCCTTCGTCGAGCAGGTCGGGAGAGTCGAGCGCGACCATCTCCTCATATGCCTTCTCGATGGTGAACGTGTCGCCAGGCTGGCTCGTCTCCACCGCCTTCGTCGCCCACAGGTATAGGCCGAGCACGCGGTTCAAAGCCGCCTGCTCGGCTAGGACCGAACAGTGCTTTTCCTCTAAGGAGTAGGGTGGCTCAATCCAGGCGACAAGTTGGTCGCCGCGCTGCTCAATGCGCAGGTTCGTGGGATCGCCTTGCTGTCGGAACGCCTCAAAGTGGCGACGCACGGCTTCCGTCTTCTCATCGTCGTCGCGCACCTCCGCCGTGCCGAACGGGACGCGGTCGAGGAATGTGGCCATCGCATCGCCATATCGCTGCTTTACGTCGGGAGCCGCTACCGACGCGAAAGCAACGGAGAGGTCGCGGATGGTGCGTTTCCTGTGCGGCAGCCGATTGTGCGAGTGGAGGGCGCGGGCCAGATGCCGCGCCGATCGGAAGTACGCTATCTCGTTCGAGTGTGATCCTTGGTCAGTGACCTGCCGCGAGATGTCCCATGCCCAGATGGCAGGGTGTGTGGTCAGGGCAAGCGCGACCGTGCTGGTCAGGGCGGCGTCATAGTCGGCGACAGCGAGGCCGGCGCAGACGCCGAGTACGGCGTTGCACCTGTTGTTGCTGGCGATACGCCGGCACAGACCGTCGAGTTCATCACCCTCCTTCAACCGCTCATGGGCCCAGGAATCAAGCGCCATGAGCGCGGTATCGAGGATGTGGACGTGGGAACCGCCACGGAACCAGGAATAGCTCGAGTCGTCACCCCAGAAGTCCCATAGGCCGCCACCGAGGTCGACCGTGATCGGCAGCGGCGTGTGCTCTGGGCCAACCTGCGACCGCCGCCAGCCTTCTATGGCGTGATTGCAGATGTCGCGGATCAGGCCGAGTCCCTCGTCCGGATGCGAACGCAGCATCTGGAGGAACGGCAGCCGGATCGGCGAGGGCGGATAGAAGGCGCGGTCGTCGTCGAACCCCAGCTCCTCGGACAGCTTCAGCATCGCAAAGCGAGGCTCCGAGCGATCGCGGTCGTGGTCGAGCAGGAACGCGCGCTTGACGAACGCAGCTAAATCCGCCGGCAGCGCCTCGACCGCCGCGGTGCTGCCATCGACGACCTTCTCGCGCACTCGCTTGATCTGCCTTCCCGAGATCGCCACGAGATAGTTGCGCACGATCTCTGGGGCGCTTCCCGCCGTCTTGAGGAGCAGCGACCGCGCACTGTCGGGGTGACGGTGAGGGGGGTAGTCTCTCCATGACTGCCTCTTTTCCTCCAAGGTGTCCTGGTCGCCAAGCTGGGAGCGCGCCCATTCGGCGATCGCCGGCACATTTAGGTACGAACCCAGGAAGGCGGGAACGAACGCGACCCAGGCATCCAGCAGGGAATAGAGTTCACCGAGCTGCTCCACCGGCACCTTTGGTAGGCGCGGGATGAGCCAATTCACCAGGCGCGACCAGGTCAGAGGCTGCGGCGAGGCTGCCTCAGCGGCATACTGCTCGCGCTGCTCGCGCGTGAGACCAGGGATCGCCGTATCATCAAGGAAGCGGAGGTTGCGGACCACCTCGGTGGTGCGCACTGCCAGCATCAGGCGGCCCAGCAGCCGCCCGCCGTCCCGCATCAGTGCCGGCTCGATTCGGTCAAGCATAGCGTCGCTGCGAACCGATCGGACGGGGGCGGCGAGCACAACGCGGCTCCATGTCGGACGCAGGTCTTCCGCATCGAGTGCGGCAAGCAGCACGGTCCAATCAGGCACGCCGTCCGTACGCTCGAGGGTGCCTGTCGCAAGCAGCTGAAGTGGGCGGGCTAGCTGCAGGTCCTGACCGCCGTCGCGGAGGGCCCGTGCAATGTCCTCTTGCCGCAGCAATAGAACCCGGTGCAGGCCCCACTCCTCGTATATGTCATGGGCAAAGGCGACAGTGGAGCCGAAGTCCACGTCGCGCAGGATGCCTGCGCGGCGCAGTTCGTCTAGAGGTACAGGATCGAGGTCGTGGATCAGCAGCGGCGTGCCGGGCTTCGCGAGCAGCCGCTCGCCGAGCCGCAGCAGCATGTTGCGGCGTCCCTGGGCGGGAGCGAATTCCACCGCGTCGGCACCACCGTGCTGCCACCATAGCTGGACGAGGTCGACTTCAGACCGGACATCGCCTTCGGCGGGAAGCGGTAGTCGCGACAGGGCCTCCAGGAAGAACGGCCGGCGCAGGACCTTGTCGTAGTTCTGCGAGTCCGAAAGCAGCGGGCGCAGGAGGGGCAGAACTGTCGCGGCCTCGACCGACTCCTGGTCGCCGAACGCCTCCACCCGCACCGTCTTGCTGGGCAGCCTGGAGAGCGCGTCGGGATCGAGCCAGCCGTCGACGCGCTGGATGTTCTCCTCCCGCATGGTCATCACAATCCGCCAGTCCTCCAGCCCGGGAGTGCCGGCGATCGTGGTCAGCAGATCGTTGATGGTGACATGGACGGCGGGATCGAGGATTTTGTCGATGCCGTCGACAAAGAGCGTGCGCGATCCGGCAAGGCGGAACTCGCGCAGCAGCGTGGCGAGCGGCGCTGGTGTGCCGAATCTGGCCGAGTGGGCAGTCCAGCCGCCGCCACCAATCCGCAGGTCGCGAAGTAGCAAGATGGGAGCACCGGCGGGCTCGTCCAGCGAGAGGCGTTTCAGCATGGCCGACTTGCCAGTGCCGTGCTCGCCGACTATGCGCACCAATCTTGCTTCGGTGACGGCGTCGAGGACGGTCGACTGCACAGCGTCACGGGGAATGCGGACGCCGCTGATCGTGTCGCGGATGCTGGCGGCGGCGGTGCGCGATTCGACATCTATTGCCGCAACGAGGTCGGCGTGTCGCCGGTCGGCAACGATGATGTGCCCCTCGATCAGCAACGCCGCCGCCACGGCAGCCCGGTCAACGCCGCCGCCGCTGGGGATGATCCGGCTGGCCAGCGCATTGAGGCTGCTCCAGACCTTCCGAGCCTCGGCTGCGCCACCGGCGATTGGGGTCAGCTGGTCGATGGACGCCAGCAGGTCACGTGAAGCGTCCTCCTGGTCGAGGTCGAACGCTATGATCGTGACGCAGCGCAGGAAGTCGACGATGTCATCGTCGGTCGCCTTCGGGTCGGCCTTCTTGACGAGCTTGTCCAGCACGCGCTGGAACTCGCGCTGGTCGTTGTTGGCGCCGTCCGCGGCGGCGAGCCGCTTGCGGTACTGCTTGGCGTCGGCCGCGTGCCTCGCGCGAGCGAGCAGCGGTTGGATGCTCCGCTCGAGCTTAGTGGTCGTCTGACTGACGGCGACACCAATGCGACTGGTTGCGGCGCCAAACCCGGTCTGGCGAAAGGTTGCCCAGGCGCGCGGGACGATGTCGTTCCATTTGGCGTCGCTCTCGGTGAACGACAGCGTGGTGGTGATCTGGAGGTCTAGTCGGGTAGCCGTGCCGTTAGCGAACGCGCCGTCAACGACGAGGTCGTCCAGCGGCGAGTCGATCTCGGACTGCTGAGTCTTGACGCCGACAACCCTGCCGAGGACGCCGCGCGCGCCGGCCTCGGCTAGCATTGCTACGAGGTAGTGACTGGTGATTCTCGGTTCGAGGTGGGTTCCGCCCCCACCGGTGACGTAGACCGACAAGTTGCTGGCCTTGATAGAAGGTTCTCTTCCGGACAGAGATAGCGGGTGGGGGGTGACCCTTCAACGCTCCCGTCCTCTGCGATGGCGCGCTGTCGGTCCGGGCTCGTGCAGTGAGAAGGCAGCAACCATGGCAGCTTCTGGTCGACTGAGCGCAAGGGCTGCCGGACCGTTTACGGCCAGGTCTGGCCAACAGCCTCGGGGCGCTGTAGAGCCTCGGAATGACCGCTTCGGGAGAATGAGCGGTCGGGCGCGGCCAAGCGGGTGACCGCCGCTCCCCACCCATAGCGGCTGGGAAGGCACCCTGGGATGATGTCCGCTTTCGAGCGTGCCTCCGCTCGCTGCCACCGGGCCGGACATCAATGCCGCGTCGGCGGTGCCGCCGCACGCATCGGTGTCATCCGCATCTGTGCGTGGGCACATGACAGAACCGCCTCGTGCATTTCGTGCTCGGCAATCCGGGTGAGTTCGCGCAAATGACCGAGGGTCACTGCGATGTCGGCAGCGTCGCCAGGTTTCGTTGGGTTTTCGGCGAGTTCATGGATACCCTCCAGCATCGCGCGCATCGCCCCCATGACCCCGAGCGCCCTGTGGGCGCGCTCCGGCAGATCAAGGCGTTCGCGGTCGCCGAAAAGCCCCTCGGCGAAGCCCTCAAGCTCCTCCCGGCGCCGCAACGCCAACCGCGCCAGCCCCTCGCGTGTCGCGGCGGCCTCCAGCCGGGTCAGCCGGAACGGCACGGACCGCTCCCTGTGGCGCGTCAGCCGGTTCCATAGCCCCATGACGAGCGCAGCGATCAGTTCGTTGGCCGCATCCAGACCCTCGAACGGCGGCATCTTCCCGCCCCACAGGGCCGCCACCGTATCCATGGGCGCTCCCTGCATAACGGGTGACGCGATGGAACCGAGGAAGCGGGTACGCACGGCGTGGAACGGCACGGGGCAGCGGTGGCGTTCAAGCAGGGCGCGCACCTCGTCGTCGGTCGCGCCGGGCGGGATCGCGGGTCTGGCCACCGGACTGTCGTGCCTCCAGCTGGTTCCGTCCCGGAACCCCATATTCCCCTCCGTGCGTCTTCCGCAACCGGGCGATGGCGACCGAAAGGGTCCAGGCCGTCGCCCGGCTTGGCGCGCCCGGGTGGGTGAGTGTCGGAACCAAACGGCCTGGACATCGCACCCTCGCCGCCGCCATCGGCTGAATGCGACCTGCGGTTCGCGCCCGCGCCGTCTTCGCCAGGAAATCGGCCAATTCGACCGGCTGATGGCACGACCGATCGCCGCCTGACCGCGTTGCCCGGCCCCCTGCCCTGCCCGTGACGAGCGCAGCCGAAGCACCCCCGGGTTGTCCACGTGCGCAGGCCCGCGAGCGATTTCCCGGCGGCAAGGCAGGACGGCTCCACCTGCTCTGCGCCGGCAATCCGGGGGGTCACCGCGATCGTGGCGATCAGCTCGTCGGTGCGCATCCACGCGCCCGTCCGGTGCACGCGGCCGGCCCAACGGTCAGGCAGAGCACGGCGACGCGGCGACGCCGGCGGCAGACCCGCAAGCCTGCGTCCCGCTCCCTCCCTGCAACATCGGCGCACCCGGCAGGCCCCTTGATCGCATCGGCGCCGGCGGTCGAACGTGTGCCAGCCGAAACGGCGCGGGTCGGTGTCGGCGGCATGATCCCGGGCAGGCAGCCAGCCCATCGGTGTGGATGATCCACCGTGCCGGGCGGGAAACAGTGGGGCTGCGCGGACCGGGCGTGAACCAGGCCATGAACGCGTCGATCTCTCTCTCCGGCCACGGGGATTGCCGGTGTGGTGTGCCGGCGTCACCCCCTCGGATGCGTGCGGTTTGGGCCGGGCGTCGGTCACTTCAAGCCCCGCTCCGCCAGCGGCGGAGCGCCTGCGGTTCGGCCGGCACCGTGTCGCTGCGCTCCCGCACCACTGCCGTCCTCAGGGCTTTCCGCTCCCGCC
>CAIXDS010000270.1 GCA_903918195.1 uncultured Acetobacteraceae bacterium
AAGGTTGCTGCCGCATTTCCGCGAAAGGCTGTGACCTTATTCGACGACGTTGCGGCGAAGAGGGTTTGCAGCGAGGCGTCAGCCCGCTCTGCCGAGCGCTACCACAGCGCCGTCTGCATCACTTATTTTTGGGCGTCTCCTAAATTGAACATCAACGCACCAAAAAACGGAGCGTTGGAATCTGAGGGCTTTTTTGTTGCGTAAATGAGGCGCATCATAACCTTGATGGAGATGAAGAGGAGTAAGCCGTGAACCGCCACGAAAGACGCCGGCAGAAAGCACTCACTCTCGTGGCCATGTCGGATGCCCCATCCGCACAAATTCCGGTAGATAAGCTTGGGACCGCTGGTGTTCCCGCTGAACTTTCGATCCTAGCAATATTTCCTGGTGACACAAGGCCGGACTCTGAGCGATTGACCGACGGTGCCAATAGGCCAATAAAGGTCTATGCTGTTCTTTCAAAGTCACCACCTATCATCGACCGTATTAAAGGTGACACAACAGCCGACGACGGGGCGTCCTACCTCTTGGCGCCAAGCGGTGCAGCGCGTCTTGATTTTGCCTGCTCTGGCGGAAAATTCCGAGTCACGAATAACCATGCTGGCGAACTTTCGTTTGTAGAGTTTGAGTGCATCACGGATTGCATCGCTGCGGCGCGTCAGGCCTTCCAACGAACGGTACTACCAGTTATCGACCACCTTTCCTATGTCAATAACTGCCCGATCTTTATCGGTAGCATCAGGTTTGATGACGTTAAAAACCACCGCCAAACGATTGATTACGTCTCTCCGTATCGCCTGAACACAATCAGCAATTTGTCCGAAGCGTTAAATGAAAAAATGAGACCAGTTTATTCTATGTATAGAGAGGCAAAAAATGCTTCGAGTAATTTTTATAGATTTCTGTGTTATTATAAGATACTGGAATGGTTGTTTGGAAAGATGCGTTCTGATGTTTTTAAGGCTGCGAAGAACCGTTCAATTCACCTCACAAAGCCAAAGCAATTTGTCGTAGACCATCCGGAATTACCAAATCACATCCGGCCATATGTCGGCAAACCTATGAAGGACTTTTTTGACAATGTGCTTACCCCTCAATTTAGAGACGCCGTTGCGCACTTCGTTACCGACGACGGTGGTATCCTCGACATGAGCGAGCCGGAGCATTTGGAAAATTACGCAGGGACGATACTGATTTCCGAGATGTGCGTCCGCGCTGCGATTGCTGACCACGAAGCGTTGTTGAGGCAGTTGCAGTGAACTAAACTTTCGCGCCGACACGGACCCGATTGTTTCGCCCTTCTATAAGTGATAATGAAGCAGTTATCACATATATTTTTTACAATGCACTGAAATAAAAAAACGAAAGCGATTGAGTCCCATCCGCTCCGGAAGCCCCCGACCCGCCCCGACAGATCGGCGGCGGATGCCTCCCATCAGCGACCGCCGGCAACACATCCCCCCCTCCGCGTCAAAACCCAACGATCCAAATCGACCCACCCCCCGACGTCCCCCCATGGCTTCCCTCCGCCCCCGCATGCCGCCATGATGGCCGGCCGCGACATACGGCCCGAGAGAGGAACGACCCATGCCCGATGCCAGCCCCGAACCCCGCACGGCGCGCGTTTCCGCCGAGGAAGCGCTGGCCCTGCATGCCTCGGGCCGGCCGGGCAAGCTCGAAACCCGCATCACCAAACCGCTGACCACGGCGCGCGACCTCTCGCTCGCCTATTCGCCGGGCGTGGCCGAACCCTGCCTGCGCATCCGCGACGACCCGAGCCTCGCCTACGACTACACCACCAAGGGCAACATGGTGGCCGTCGTCTCCAACGGCACCGCCGTGCTCGGCCTGGGCAATCTCGGCGCGCTCGCCGGCAAGCCGGTGATGGAAGGTAAGGTGGCGCTGTTCAAGCGTTTCGCCGATGTGGACGGCATCGATCTCTGCGTCTCCACCGAGGATATTGACCAGTTTGTCAACTGCGTGCGCTACCTCGCGCCCAGCTTCGGCGGCATCAACCTGGAAGACATCAAGGCGCCGGAGTGCTTCGTCATCGAGCAGCGCCTGCGCGAGTTGATGGACATCCCGGTGTTCCACGACGACCAGCACGGCACCGCCATCGTCGCCGCCGCCGGCTTCATCAACGCCTGCCACCTGACCGGGCGCGACCCGCGCTCGACCAGGCTGGTGGTAAACGGTGCCGGGGCGGCGGCAATTGCCTGCGTCGAACTGCTCAAGGCGCTGGGCCTGCGGCAGGAAAACGTGCTGCTGTGCGACACCAAGGGCGTGGTCTACCAGGGCCGCACCGACGGCATGAACCAGTGGAAAAGCGCCCACGCGGCGCCCACCAAAGCCCGCACCCTGGCCGAGGCGATCGAGGGCTCGGACGTCTTCTTCGGCCTGTCGGCCAAAGGCGCGCTGACCCAGGCCATGGTCCGCACCATGGCGGCGCGCCCGATCATCTTCGCCATGGCCAATCCCGACCCCGAGATCAACCCGGAGGAGGCGCGCGCCGCCAGCCCCGACGCCATCATCGCCACCGGGCGCAGCGACTACCCGAACCAGGTCAACAACGTCCTCGGCTTCCCCTACATCTTCCGCGGCGCGCTCGACGTGCGGGCGAGCACCATCAACGAGGCGATGAAAATCGCCGCCGCCGAGGCGCTGGCGCAACTGGCGCGCGAGGACGTGCCGGACGAGGTGAACACCGCCGCCGCCGGCAAACGCCTGCGGTTCGGCCCCGACTACATCATCCCCAACGCCTTCGACCCGCGCCTGATCAGCCGCCTGCCGCCGGCAGTGGCGCGCGCGGCCATGGACTCCGGCGTCGCCCAGCGGCCGATCGCCGACCTGCCCAAATACGCCCGCAGCCTGTCCGGCCGGCTCGATCCCACCGCCAACGCGCTCGACGCCATCATGGAGAGCGTGCGCGCCGAGCCCAAGCGGGTGGTGTTCGCCGAGGGCGAGGAAGAAAAGATCGTCCGCGCCGCGGTGGCGTTCCGCAACGCCGGCTACGGCACCCCGGTGCTGATCGGCAAGGAGGAGCGGGTGCGCGCCACCCTGGCCTCGCTCGGCCTGGGCGACGCGCACGGCATCGAGATCCACAACGCGAAGCTGTCGGATGCCACCGAGCGCTACAGCGAGTTCCTCTACCAGCGCCTGCGCCGTCGCGGCCTGCTGCTGCGTGACTGCCAGCGCCTGGTCAACCAGAACCGCAACGCCTTCGCCGCCTGCATGGTCGCAACCGGCGACGCCGACGCCATGGTGACCGGCCTGACCCGGTCCGCCGCCGTCTGCCTGGAGGATATCGGCCGCGCCATCGACCCCGCGCCCCGCGGCATCACCTTCGGGCTGACGCTGATGGTGGGCATCCGCGGTGCGACCATCTTCATCGCCGACACGCTGGTGCATTTCCGCCCCACCCCGCAGCAATTCGCCGACATCGCCATCGGCGCCGCCGCCGCGGCCCGCCGGCTCGGCCACGAGCCGCGGGTGGCGCTGCTGTCCTACTCAACCTTCGGCAGCCAGATTTCCGCCGCCGGCAGCGCGATCCGCGACGCGGTGGACATCCTCGACCAGTACGGCGTGGATTTCGAGTTCGACGGCGAGATGAGCCCCGACGTCGCGCTCGATGATTCCTACCGCGCCCTCTATCCGTTCTGCCGGCTGACCGGGCCGGCCAACGTGCTGATCATGCCGGGCCTGCACTCGGCCCACATCACCTCGCGGCTGGCCCCGCGGCTGGGCGGCGGCGGCACGATCGGGCCACTGATCCTTGGCCTGTCACACGCGGCGCAGTTGCTGCCGATGGACGCTACCGTTAGTCAGATTGTGGATATCGCTACGCTGGCGGCACATCAGACCGTGCGGGGGTAGGAAAGAAAAGTGAGGCCAGGGCTCTGCCCTGGACCCGGCAGGGGCCGAGAGGCCCCTGCACCCCATTTCTGAAAAGCTATGCCTTGGCAAGCTCCAGTGCCACGGCTTCAGCTACACGAATGCCATCAATACCAGCCGAAAGAATGCCGCCGGCATAGCCGGCGCCCTCGCCGGCCGGGAACAGGCCGCGCGTGTTCACACTCTGCATCCCGGCATCGCGGCGCATGCGCAGCGGTGAGGAGGTGCGCGTCTCCACCCCCGTCATCACCGCATCCTCCATGGCGAAGCCGGGAATCTGCCGGTCGAAAGCGGGCAGCGCCGCCCGGATCGCCGCGACGACAAAATCCGGCAGACACGCGGCGAGGTCGGACGGCGTGGTGCCGGGCTTGTACGACGGCGCCACCGCCCCGAGCGCCCGTGACTCCCGCCCCGCCAGAAAATCCGCAACGCGCTGCGCCGGCGCCGCATACCCCCCGCCACCCGCCGCAAACGCGCGCGCCTCCCAATGCCGTTGCAGATCGATCCCGGCCAGCGGTCCAGCGGGAAAATCCCGCTCCGGCGTCACGCCCACCACAATGCCGGCATTGGCGTTGAACTCGGCGCGCGAGTACTGGCTCATGCCATTCGTCACCACCAGCCCGGGCTCGGAGGTGGCCGCCACCACGCGCCCGCCCGGGCACATGCAGAAGCTGTAGACCGAGCGGCCATCGCCGGCATGATGCACCAGCTTATAATCGGCCGCCCCCAGCAACTTATGTCCGGCGAAATCGCCGAACCGGGCACGGTCGATCAGCGCCTGCGGATGCTCGATCCGCACGCCGAGCGAGAACGGCTTCGCCTCCATAAACACGCCGCGCGCCTGCAGCCGGACAAATGTGTCGCGGGCCGAATGGCCGAGCGCCAGCACCACATGATCGGCGCGGATAGTGCCGCCATCGGCCAGATGCAGCCCGCGCAGCTGGCGGCTGCCATCCGGCCGCGTCTCGATGTCGAGATCGTCCAGCTTCGTGCCGAACCGGTACTCGCCGCCAAGCCGTTCGATGCTGGCGCGCATCGCCTCCACCATCGAAACCAGCCGGAACGTGCCGATATGCGGCTTGCTGGAGATGAGGATCTCCGCTGGCGCACCGGCGGCGACGAACTCGGTCAGCACCCGCCGGCCGAGCCGGTTGGCTTCCTTCACCCCGCTGTACAGCTTGCCATCGGAAAACGTGCCGGCGCCGCCCTCGCCAAACTGCACATTCGATTCCGGGTCCAGCACGCCGCGCCGCCATAGCCCCCAGGTGTCCTGGGTGCGTTCCCGCACGGGTTTGCCGCGCTCCAGAATGATCGGCCGAAACCCCATCTGCGCCAGCGTCAGCGCGGCGAACAGGCCGCAGGGTCCGGCGCCGACCACCACCGGCCGCAGCTCCAGCTCGGCCGGCGCCTGCGCGACGAAACGGTATTCCAGGTCCGGCGTCGGCCCGACATGCGGATCACCGGCGCAGCGGCGCAACACGTCTGCCGCACCCTCGACCGCAAGGTCGAGCGTGTAAACCAGCACGATGTTTTTTTTCTGGCGCGCATCATAGCCGCGCCGGAACACGCTGAGGTCGCGGATGGCGCCCGGCACCACCCCGAGGCGCTGGGCCGCTTCCTGGGTCAGAGCGTCGGGCGAATGGTCGAGCGGCAGGCGGAGATCGGTGAGGCGGATCAACCTTGTCCCTCGGGCCAGAACCCGCCATCCATGATCTGCGCAAACGACCACGGGCAGTCCGCCGGAAACGCCGCTTCGGCCAGCCCGGTCTGCGCCGAGGCGCCGCGCCGCGCGTAGCGATAAGCGGCCGCGATCGCTTCCGGCAGCCGGGCCGTCAGGCTCGGGTTGTCCGCCAAGTGGTCCTTCAACTGGTCGCGCGCATCGGCAATGGTCAGCCGCCAGGCATGGCCGCGCAGCACCGGTTGGTGCTGCCACCGCAGCAGGCGCAACAGCAGCAAATTCAGCCGGCTGACCAGCTCGCGCCGTTCGCCGCGGCCGAGGTTTTCGATTTCCTCGGCGATATGGGGGATGTCCGCGGCGTCCAGCCGGCCGGCGCGCAGCAGCGCCGCCTGCTCGTTCGCCCAGGCATGGAAATCGGCATCGTACAGGTTATTGCTCATACGATTTTACCCCGGTACGCCCTTGCTGGTCGAATACTCGAAATGCAGCGCCTTATCCGGGAACACGATCGGGTGAACGGCATGCGCCGCCATCGCCGCCTCGGAAAAACCCTGCAGAATCAGCTTCAGCTTGCCTGGATAGCTCGCCACGTCACCGATCGCGAACACCCCGGGCACCGAGGTGGCGCAGGTGGCATGCTCAACCTTCACGTGGTGGCGTTCGAGGGCCAGGCCCCAGCCGGCGATTGGGCCGAGATCCATCGACAGCCCGAAAAACGGCAGCAGCACATCCGCCGCCAGCAGGCGCGTGCCGCCGTCCAGGTCGGCCACCTCCACCGCCTCCAGCACCCCGCCGGCGCCGTGCAGCGCGTGCAGCTGGTAGGGAATGACCAGCTCCACCTCACCGCGTCCGGCGGCATGGTCGAGCTGGGCGCCGCTTTCGGGGGCGGCGCGGAACTTCGCCCGCCGGTGCACCACCTGGATCGAGCCGGCGATGCCGCGCAGCGCCAGCGCCCAGTCCACCGCCGAGTCGCCGCCGCCGGCAATCACCACCCGCTTGCCGCGCAAATCCTCGCGCCGGCGCACATAGTACTGCACCGCGCCGGTGGCTTCGTAGGCGGGCAACCCATCCAGCGGCGGGCGGTTGGGGCCGAACGCGCCGGCGCCAGCCGCCACCACCACGGCCTTGCAGCGCACCACGTCGCCGCGATCGGTGCCCAGCGTGAACGCGCCTTTTTCCCCCTCCAGCCGCTCCACCCGCCGCCCAAGCAGGCGGCCGGGGCTGAACGGGGCGATCTGGCGCTCAAGCTGGGCCACCAGTTCGGCCGCTTCGATGGCGGGGTGGGCGGGGATGTCGTAGATCGGCTTTTCCGGGTAGAGCGCGGTGCACTGCCCCCCCACCTCCGACAACGCGTCGATCAGCACGCTGCCCAGTTTGAGCATCCCCAGCTCGAAAGCGGCGAACAGGCCCACGGGCCCGGCCCCCACGATGGCGACGTCGGTATCGATCTGTTGTAGCAACGGAGTTTGTGTCATGAGCGGCACCCTACCCCGGCGCGCGGCCGAGGCAAGCGGGAGGTTGAGGCGGCACGCCAGCGTGGCGCACATTGCCCGCATGTCCGATTTCGAGTCGATCCTGCTGCGCGACCTGCCCGACCTGGCAGCGACCGGAGCGCTGGCCGCCGAACTGGCCGCCCTGGCGCAGCCGGGCGACGTTATTCTCCTCGATGGCCCGTTCGGCGCCGGCAAAACCGCCTTGGCCCGCGCCTTCCTGCGCGCCGCCACCGACGACCCGGCGCTGGAAGTGCCCAGCCCGAGTTTCACCCTGGTGCAAAGCTACGATACCAGCCGCGGCCGGGTGCACCATTTCGACCTCTGGCGGCTGGACGGGCCGGCGGCCCTGACCGAACTCGGCTGGGACGAGGCGCGCGCCGACATCGTGCTGGCTGAATGGCCGGAGCGGCTGGGCGCGCTGCGCCCGCCCGAGGCGCTGGAGCTGCGGCTGCGCCCGCTGGGCGGCGATGCGCGGCAGGCGCGCCTGTCCGGCTGGCCCGACCGGCTGGCGTCGCTGCGCCGGGGGGGTGTGTCGTGACCCACCCGCGCATCGCCATGCTGCTGGCCGCCGGGCTCGGCACCCGCATGCGCCCGCTCACCGGGGCCACCGCCAAGCCGCTGCTGCCGCTCGGCGGGCGCACCCTGCTCGACCACGCGCTCGACCGGCTGGCGGCCTCGGGCGTCGAAACGGTGGTGGTGAATGCCCACTGGCACGCCGACCAGCTGGCGGCGCGTCTGGCCGCCCGGTCCGGCCCGCCGCGCTCCGTGCTGCGCCGCGAGTCCACGTTGCTCGACACCGGCGGCGGCGTGCTGGCGGCGCTGGACCTGCTGGGTGCCGATCCGTTCTTCGTGGTGAACGGCGACTCCTTCTGGCTGGACGGTCCGACCCCGGCGCTCGACCGCGTCGCCGCCGCCTGGGACCCGGCGGCGGCCGATGCGGTGCTGCTGGTGCACCGCACCTTCCAGACCCAGTCCGAAACCGGCCCCGGCGATTTTGCCCTGGACAAACTGGGTTTCGTCCGCCGGCGCGGCGATCGCGAAATCGTTCCCTACATCTATGCCGGCATCCAGCTGGTGGCGCCCGCGCTGCTGGCCGGGTTGCCGGACGGGGCGTTTTCCATGAACCTGGCCTGGGACCGCGCCATCGCCGCCGGCCGGCTGCGCGCGGTGGTGCATGACGGGCTGTGGTTCCACCTCTCCACCCCCGCCGACCTCGCCGCCGCCGAGTCGACGCTGTGCGCGCAGGCCACCGCCGACAGCCGATGAAGCTGGCCACCATCCCGGCCGAGGTGCCGTTCCTCGACACGCTGGCCGCGCGCTGGCTGGCCGAACACGGCACCGACACACTGGCCCGCGGCCTGGTTCTGCTGCCCACCCGGCGCGCCGCCCGGGCGCTGGCCGAAGCCTTCCTGCGCGCCGGCGGCGGCCGGCCGATGCTGCTGCCGCGCATCGCCTCGCTCGGCGCGCCGGACGAGGCCCCGCTGGCGCTGTCCGGCGCGCTCGACCTGCTGCCGGCGGTCGATCCGCAGGAGCTGCTGGGCGCGCTGGCCGCCCTGGTGATGAAGCTGCCGGCCGAATTGGGCGGTGCCGGCGGGGCCGACCGCGCGCTGCTGCTGGCGCGCGAGCTGGCCGCCCTGATGGACGAGGCCGAGCGGGCCGAAATGGACCTGCCATCCGCCCTGCTGCAGGCCGCCGACGCCGCCCATGCCGAGCACTGGCAGGCCACGCTGCGTTTCCTGGAGATCGTCACCCGCGCCTGGCCCGAGTTCCTCGCCGCCAACGGGCTGATGAACCCGGCGGCGCGCCAGGTTGCGCTGCTGCGCGCCCAGGCGCGCGCCTGGACGGACGAGCCGCCCGCCGAGCCGGTCTGGGTCGCCGGCACCACCGCCGGCATTCCGGCGGTCGCCGGGCTGCTGCGCGTGGTGGCGCTGCTGCCGCGCGGGCAGATCGTGCTGCCCGGGCTGGACCTCGATCTGCCCGAGCCGGCCTGGGAGGCGGTGGAAGACTCCCATCCGCAGTCCGGGCTGAAGCATCTGCTGGCGGGGCTCGGCGCCAGGCGCGGCGACGTCGTGCGCTGGGACGGGCCGGCGGTGGCGCCATCCGGGCGGGTGGGCACGCTGGCGCAGGCCCTGCTGCCGGCCCAAGCGCTGGCCGCTTGGCGCGCCCCCGGTCCGGTGGAAACCGGCGGACTGTATCGGCTGGAGGCGGCGGATGAGCAGGAAGAGGCGGTGGCAATCGCGCTCATCCTGCGCGATGCCCTGGAAAAGCCCGGCACCCGCGCGGCGCTGGTGACCCCCGACCGCGCGCTCGCCGGCCGGGTCTCGGCCGAGTTGCTGCGCTGGGGCGTGGTGGCCGACGACAGCGCCGGCGAGAAACTGGCCGAATCGCCGCCCGCGGTGTTCCTGCGCCTGCTCGCCGAGGCGGTGTTCTCCCGCTTCGCCCCGGTGCCGTTGCTGGCGTTGCTGAAGCATCCGCTGGCGGCGGCCGGATGGGCGCCGGCCTCGTGCCGGGCGGCGGCGCGGGCGCTGGAACGCGCCGCCTTGCGCGGGCCGAAGCCGGCCCCGGGCCTGGCCGGGTTGCGCGCCCGTGCCGAAGCGGCATCGCCCGCCGCGCGCGCCCTGCTGGACGCTCTGGAATCCTGTCTGGAGCCCTTGCTGCGGGTGCAGGCCGCCGCGAGCCTTGCCCCCGATGCGCTGATGGCGGCGCTGGTCGAAGCGGCGGAAGCGCTCGCCACCACCGACGACACCCCCGGCCCCGCCTTGCTGTGGGCGCAGGAGGAGGGCGAGGCGCTGGCGGTGAAGCTGACCGGCGCCCGCCTGGCGCTGCTGCGCCTGCCCGACCAGCCGCCCTCCGTCCTGCCCGGGCTGCTGGAGGCGCTGCTGGAAGGCGAAATGGTGCGCAGCCGCCGCGCGCTGCGGGGTCGCGAGGGCAGCGAGCACCCGCGCGTGTTCATCTGGGGCCTGCTGGAGGCCCGCCTGCAATCGGCGGATGTGATGGTGCTGGGCGGTCTGGTGGAGGGCGTCTGGCCGCCCGCGACTGACCCCGGCCCGTGGATGAGCCGGCCGATGCGCGCCAAGGCGGGACTGCCCGGCACCGAACAGGTGGTTGGCCAGTCCGCTCATGATTTTTTCCTCTCCGTCTGCGCGGCGCCGCGTGTGGTGCTGTCCTGCCCGTGCCGGCGCGACGGCGCCCCCGCCGTGCCGGCGCGCTGGCTGACCCGCATCGCGGCGTATCTGCGCGGGCGCGGTCTGGCACTGCCGCCCCATCATGCCGCTGCCTGGGCCGGGCTGCTCGACCAGCCGGCCGGCCCGCCGGCGCCGGTGCAACCGCCGGCGCCGCGTCCGCCGGTGGCGCTGCGCCCGCGCCGCTTGAGCGTGACCGCGATCGAGACCTGGCTGGCCGACCCGTACGCCATCCACGCCCGCTACATCCTCGGCCTGCAAGCGCTGAAACCGCTGGAGGAGGCGACCGACGCGGCCGATTACGGCACGCTGGTGCACAAGGGCATGCAGCATTTTCTCCAGGATGTCGGCACGTCCTGGCCGCCGGACGGACCCGAGCGCCTGCGCCGGGCCATGCAGCGCGCCCTGGCCGAGGCCGATCTGCGTCAGGCGCTGCAGGAATGGTGGCGCCCGCGCCTGCTGCGCATCGCCGATTGGGTGGCGGAGCGCGAGCGCGAACGGCGCCTCGCCATGCCAGGCCTGATCCGCGGCGAGGTGAAGGGTGAGTGGTCGCTGTCGGTTCCGGGCGGTTTTCTCCTCGTCGGCCGGGCCGACCGGATCGAGCGGCGCGCGGACGGGCGGCTGGCCATTCTCGACTACAAGACCGGCCTGCCGCCCTCGGACAAGGACATCGAGGCCGGCTTCCGTCCGCAGCTGACGCTGGAAGCGGCGATGGCCGAGGCCGGTGCTTTCGGTCCCGACCTTACGGGTGCCGCGGCCGAGCTGGTCTACTGGCACCTCACCGGCGGCTTCGTCCCCGGCGAGGAACGCAGCATCCTGCGCGCCGACGCCGCCCGCATCGCCGCCTCGGTCGCCACTTCGCGCGAGAAACTGGCCGAGTTGGTGACGGCGTTCGACGATCCCGGCCGGGCCTATTTGTCGCAGCCGCATCCTGGCCGGGTGCCGCGGTTTTCCGACTATGCCCAGCTCGCCCGCGTCGCCGAATGGGATTTGTCTGGGGAGGAGGCATGACCGACACCGCCCGCCAGATCGCAGTGGCACAGCAGCGCCTTGCCGCCGATCCGGCGGTGTCCGCCTTCGTCGCCGCGTCGGCCGGCTCCGGCAAGACCAAGCTGCTGACCGACCGGCTGCTGCGGCTGATGCTGAGCGGCGAGAAACCGGCGCGCATTCAGTGTCTCACCTTCACCAAGGCCGCCGCCGCCGAGATGGCGGTACGGCTGCAGCGCCGCCTGGGCGACTGGGTCACCCAGTCCGATGCGGCGCTGGCTGAGGAACTGAAGGCGTTGGCGGTGACGCCGACGCCGGAGCGTGTCGCCAAAGCGCGCGCCCTGTTCGCCGAAGTGCTCGATCTGCCGGGCGGCATGCGCATCGGCACCATCCATGCCTTTTGCCAATCGCTGCTGCGCCGCTTCCCAGTCGAGGCGGCGCTGTCGCCGCATTTCCGCCTGCTCGACGACATCGATTCCGAGGTGAAGTGGCGCGAATCGCGCGAAGCGATGCTGGAGGGGGCGCACACCGATTCCAGCCGGGCTGCGCTGTCCGCTCTCGCCGGGCTCGCCTCGGCCGAGCAGTTCGGCCGGCTCGTGCAGGAACTGCAGCAGGATCGCGAGCGGTTTGAAGCCCTGTCGGCGCTCGACCCCGACGCCATCGCCGCGGCGCAGCGCCGGGTGCTGGGCGTCGCCGGCGATGAGGCCACGCTGATCGCCGCCGCCTGCCACGCCCAGGCCGCGGGGCTGCCGGCGGCGCTGCGCGTGGTCGCCGACAAGGGCGCGGCCACCTGCGCCGAAAAGGCGCGTTTCCTGCTCGAATGGCTGTCCGGCCCGGCGCCGGAACGGCCGTCGCAGTGGAGCGCCTGGCGGTGCGCGTTCCTGCTCGATGACGGTTCGCCGCGCGGTCCGACCACGCTGGTGAACAAGAAGCTGGCGGAACAGCGCCCCGAACTGGCCGCCGCGCTGCTGGAAGAACAGCAGCGCGTGCTGGCGGTGGAGGAGTCCTGCCGGGCGGCGCGGGCGGCGGCGGCCTCGGCGGCGCTGCTGCGCCTCGCCGGTCCGGTGGTGCGCTTCTATGCCGGCAGCAAGCACGACGAAGACAAACTCGACTACGACGACCTGATCGGCCGCACCGGCCGGCTGCTGGTCAATCCCGGCGCCGCCTGGGTGCTCTACAAGCTGGATGGCGGCCTCGATCACCTGCTGCTGGACGAGGTGCAGGACACCGCCCCGGCCCAATGGGACATCGCCGGCCGGCTGACCGAGGAATTCTTCGCCGGCGAGGGGCCGCACCGCACGGTGTTCGCGGTCGGTGACCGCAAGCAGTCCATCTATTCGTTCCAGGGCGCCGATCCCGACCAGTTCGATCGCTGGCGCGGCATCCTCAGCCGGCGTGTTGAAGCGGCCGGAGGGACCTGGCGCGACGTCGGCCTGAACGTTTCGTTTCGCTCGGCCGCC
Source organism: uncultured Acetobacteraceae bacterium (assembly GCA_903918195.1). Taxonomy (GTDB): domain Bacteria; phylum Pseudomonadota; class Alphaproteobacteria; order Acetobacterales; family Acetobacteraceae; genus Rhodovastum. The sequence continues at coordinate 12,692 of CAIXDS010000270.1, forward strand.
CCGGTGCTGGCGCTGGTGGACGCGGTGTTTGCCGATCCGGCTGCCGCCCAGGGGGTGGAAGAACCGGGCGCGCTGGCGCACATCGCCGACCGCGCCGGCCATGCCGGGTCGGTGGAACTCTGGCCGCTGGCGCCACCGCCCGAGGAAGCGGCGGCCGAGCCCTGGACCGTGCCGGAGCGCAACCTCGGCTCGATCAGCGCGCCGCAGCGTCTGGCCGAGGCGCTGGCCGACTGGATCGCCCGCGAGACCGCCAGCACCACCAAGCTGGAGAGCCGCGCCCGGCCGCTCCGGCCGGGCGACGTGCTGGTGCTCGTGCGCCGCCGCAATGAGTTCGCCCGCGCGCTGGTGCGCGCGCTGAAGGCGAGAAAGGTGCCGGTGGCCGGGCTGGACCGGCTGGTGCTGACCGACCAGCCGGCGGTCGCCGACCTGTTGGCGCTGTGCGACGTGCTGCTGCTGCCCGAGGATGATCTCCAGCTGGCCTGCGTGTTGACCAGCCCGCTGGGCGGCCTGTCCGACGAGAGTCTGATGCATCTGGCAATGGAGCGGAAAGGATCGCTGTGGTCAGCGCTGCGGGCGCGGGCGCGGGAGCCGGGACACGACGACTGGAGCCGTGCCTATGATTTCATCGCCGCCTTGCTGGAGCGAGTGGATTATACTTCAATATATGCATTGCTGGGCGAGGCGCTGGGCCGGCTGGGCGGTCGCGCGCGACTGCTGGCGCGGCTCGGCCCGGAGGCCGCCGAGCCGATTGACGGGTTGCTTGGCAAGGCTATGGAACATGCCCGCGCCCATCCGCCGGCGCTGCAGGGGTTTCTCCACTGGCTGCGCCAGTCCGGCGCCGAGGTGAAGCGCGAGGCCGAGGGCGCCGGCAGCGCGGTGCGCATCATGACGGTGCACGGCGCCAAGGGCCTGCAGGCGCCGCTGGTCATCCTGCCCGACACCACCGCGCTGCCGCCCGATGACGGCCCCTTGATGTGGGCGCCCGATCCGCAAGGGGGGCCGAAGGTGCCGATCTGGTCGCCACGCCGCGAACTGCGCTGCGCGGCTTCCGACGCGCTGCGCGAGGACGCGGCAGCGCGGCGGCGCGAGGAGCACAACCGGTTGCTCTACGTGGCGCTCACCCGTGCCGAGGACCGGCTGGTGGTGTGCGGCTGGCAGCCGCGCCGGGCGCTGCCGGAAGGGTGCTGGTACGAACTGGTGACAAAGGGTTTTGCCCGGCTGGCTACTTCACGGGCGCCGACCGCGTTGCCCTGGGTGGGCGAGGTGCTGCGCCATTCCTGCGCCCAGACGCGTCCGCCGGACCCTGAGGCGGCCAGGGCCGGGCAGGGGGCGGCAGCGCCGCTGCCCGCCTGGGCCGGGCAGGCGCCCGAGTGGACCCCGGCCGCGCCGCCGCACGAGCCGGTGCCGCCCTCGCCATTGGCGCCGAGTCGTCCGGAGGGGGCGGAGATGGGGCCGGTGCCGCAGGCCGCGAGCCCGCTGGCGGCGCGCGACCTCAGCGGGGCGCGGTTCCGGCGCGGCCAGATGGCGCACGCCCTGCTGCAGCACCTGCCGGCGCTGCCGGTGGCGGAACGGCGGGCGGCGGCGCTGCACTGGCTGGCCCGGCCGGGCAATCTCATCACCGATCCCCAGACGCTCGCCGATCAGGTGATGTCCGTGCTGGACCATCCCGGGCTCGCGCCGCTGTTCGGCCCGGAAGGGCGGGCCGAGGTGCCGCTCACCGGCCTGGTCGGCGGCGCCGTGGTCGGCGGCCTGGTAGACCGGCTGGCGGTGCTGCCGGACCGGGTGCTGGTGGCGGACTACAAAACCAACCGGACCCCGCCGGCCCGGGTCGAGGACGTGCCGGTGCTGTATCTGCGCCAGATGGCGGCCTATCGCGACGTGCTGCGCGGTGCCCTGCCCGGCCGGGTGGTGGTTTGCGCCCTGGTCTGGACTGCCGTGACGCAGGTGATGCCGCTTCCCGACTCGCTGCTGGACCGGCATGCTCCGGGCACTGGTTGACCCGATGGGCGGGGGGCTTACTTTGCAACAAAGTTACAAGGGGCGAGTGCATGACCGAGAACACGAAGGCTGTCACCGATGACAGCTTCCAGACCGACGTACTGGGCGCCAAGGGCGCGGTGCTGGTCGATTTCTGGGCCGAATGGTGCGGCCCGTGCAAGGCGATCGCGCCGGCGCTGGAGGAAATCGCCACCGAGTTCGCTGGCCACCTGACCGTCGCCAAGCTGAATATCGACGAAAACCCTTCGACGCCGAATAATTATGCGGTGCGCGGCATTCCCACGCTGATCCTGTTCAAGGATGGCCACCCGGTCAGCCAGAAGGTGGGTGCGGCGCCGAAGAGCGTGTTGAAGCAGTGGGTGCAAAACGCGCTCGCGTAGGACGGCCAGGGCTCCATCCTGAACCCCGCAGGGGGCCAACGCCCCCTGCTTCAGGTTAGCTTCCTCAACAACCGACTCTACCGCAGAGCCATCGCCCGGCCGGGAGATCCGGCAGAACCGTCGCCCGCCAGCTGGTAGACATCTTCAGGGCGGAAACCTTTGCCGTTGCCGGCGGCTTCGGGTTTTTTCCGCGTATTGTCCTGAAAATATTCGACCAGCATTTCTTCATAGTCGTCGTCGTACCTGCTGCTAGCCATGAGCGTCCTCGCCTGTGAGACGTGGGTTAGTGGGATCTCGGCACTGACTGTAACGCAACGTAAGCCGGAACGCTCAATGAATTGTGAAAATTTCCGGGCATTGATGCGTTTGGATCGTGACATGCCTGCCGTTACGACAAGGCTGCATTGCGCATCGCGCGGGCCGCTCAGGTGACGGCGGTGCCGTCGGCCTTCAGCACCTCGCCGGCAAGATACAGGCTGCCGCAGATCAGCACGCGGGCGGGCCGTCCGTGGCGCGGGATGGCGGCCAGGGCGCCGGCTACGGTCGGGCCGGGGCGGGCGACTCCGTCCGAGGCGGCGATGATGTCGGCAACCGGCATGGCCAGATGCTGGCCGGGTTCGGTCACCGCCCAGACCGTGGCGGCGTGTGCCAGCAGCGGCTGCAGGAAGCCGGCCGAGTTTTTCCCTGCCTTCATCCCGACGACCAGGTGGACCGGGCGGTCCGACCAGCCGGACACGTGCTCGGCCAGCATCAGGCCGGCGCCCGGATTGTGGCCGCCGTCCAGCCACAATTCCCAGCCGGCCGGCAGCCTGGTGGCCAGCCCCCCGTGCAGGCGCTGCAACCGCGCCGGCCAGCTGGCGGCGGCGATGCCGCGGGCGATGACGGCGGCGGGCAGGCGCAGCCCCGCCCGCACGGCGGCGACGGCGATGCCGGCATTTTCAACCTGATGCGGTCCGGGCAGTGCCGGCGGCGGCAGGTCCAGCGTGCCGGCGGCATCGGCATAGCACAGGCCGCCAGCCGTCGGCGCAATCGTCCAGTCGCGGTCGCGCTCCAGCAGCCGCGCGCCCACCCGCGCCGCCTCGGCACGCAGCACGGCGCGCACGGCCGGGTCCTGCAGCCCGGTCACCGCCGTTCCGCCTTGTTTCATCACGCCGGCTTTTTCGCCCGCGATCGCCGCGAGCGTGTCGCCCAGGAAATCGCGATGGTCGAACGAGATCGAGGTGATTGCCGCCGCAGCGGGCGCCGGAATCACGTTGGTGGCGTCATAGCGGCCGCCCAGCCCCACCTCCAGCACCACCAGCTCGGCCGGAATGCGCGAGAACAGCAGGAAAGCGGCGGCGGTGAGCAGCTCGAACACCGTGATCGGGGCGCCGTCGTTCCGCCGTTCGGCCTCGTCCAGCGCCGCCGCCAGGGTGTCGTCATCGACGATGCGTCCGGCCAGGCGGATGCGCTCGTTGAAGCGCACCAGATGCGGCGAGGTGTAGACATGCACCCGCCCGCCCGCCGCCTCGCCGATGGCGCGCAGGAAGGCGCAGGTGCTGCCCTTGCCGTTGGTGCCGGCCACATGCACCACCGGCGGCAGGTGGCGCTCGGGATGGTCCAGCTTTTCCAGCAGCGCCCGCAGCCGCCCGAGGCTGAGATCGATCAGCCGCGGATGCAGCGCGTGCAAGCGCTGCACCACCGCGGCGAAGCGGCCTTGCGGCGGGTTATCGCTCATCGTTTCAGGCGCCGGGAAAAGCGGGCGTCAGGCGGCCTCGGGCAGTTCCTTCTGGCGCAGCAGCGACAGCACCCGGCCAAGCGTGGCGGCCAGTTCCGTGCGCGGCACCACCATATCGACCACGCCGTGCTCGTGCAGGTATTCCGAGCGCTGGAACCCGTCCGGCAGTTTCTCCCGCACCGTCTGCTCGATGACGCGCGCGCCGGCAAAGCCGATTTCGGCGTTCGGCTCGGCGATGTGGATGTCGCCCAGCATGGCGAAGCTGGCGCTGATGCCGCCGGTGGTCGGGTCGGTCAGCACGGCGATGTAGGGCAGGCCGGCTTCCTTCACCATGCGCAGGGCGATGATGGTGCGCGGCAACTGCATCAGGCTGACCGCGCCCTCCATCATGCGCGCCCCGCCCGAAGCGGTGTAGCAGATCAGCGCCGCGTCCTGCAGGATCGCCAGCCGGGCGGCGGCGACAAAGCCCTCGCCGACCGCGGCACCCATCGAGCCGCCGATGAACTCGAAGGCCATGGCGGCGACCACCGCTTTCTGCCCGCCGATGGTGCCGTGCGCCACCAGAATGGCGTCATCCAGCCCGGTCTTCTCGCGGGCGTCGCGCAGGCGGTCGATGTAGCGCTTGGTGTCACGGAAGCGCAGCGGGTCGGGCGGCACCTTGGGCAGCTCGATGCGGGTGTACTCGCCGTTGTCGAAGGTCCAGCCGAGCCGTTCCATCGCGGTCGGGCGCAGATGGTGGCCGCAATGGGTGCACACCTTCAGGTTCTTCGCCAGTTCGGTGTGGTACAGCATCTGCTCGCAGGCCGGGCACTGCATCCAGAGATTATCGGGCACCTCGCGGCGGCCGAGCAGGGTGCGGATCTTGGGGCGGACATATTCGGTGAGCCAGGTCATCGGGTTCTCCCACGGGCGAGGGGGCGATCCCTCCGCCAACCCCTCCCCATCGGGAGGGGGCTATTGCATGTCAGGTCAGGCTGCGCGCGGCGTGGACGCCATGCGCCAGGGCGCGCACCTGGTCGAGCACCCGGCGGACCGTGTCGGGGCCGGCCCGGCCCTGCTCGTCCAGGCTGTTCGCCAGCGTGTCAATCAGCGCCGAGGCTACCACGGCGGCATCCGCCACCCGCACCGCCTCGGCGGCCTTGTGCGGCGTGCGCACGCCGAAGCCGATGGCGATCGGCAGGTGGGTGAAGCGGCGGATCAGCGGAATGGCCTCGGCCAGTTCCTCGGCGGAGGCGGTACGCGTGCCGGTGACGCCGGTGATGCTGACGTAATAGACGAAGCCCGAACTGCCATCGAGCACCACCGGCAGCCGGTCGGCGTCGGTGGTGGGCGCGATCAGGCGGATGATGTCGAGCCCGCGCGCGGCGGCGTGTGGCGCCAGCAGGGCGGCTTCCTCGGGCGGCAGGTCCACCACGATCAGCCCGTCCACCCCGGCCGCCGCCGCGTCGGTGCAGAAGCGCGCCGGTTCGTACGACAGGATGGGGTTGAGGTAGCCCATCAGAATGATCGGCGTGGTCGAATCCTCGCGGCGGAAATCGCGCACCATCGCCAGCGTGTGCGTCATGCTGCCGCCGGCGGCGAGCGCGCGCTTGGCGGCAAGCTGGATGGTCGGCCCGTCCGCCATCGGGTCGGTGAACGGGCAGCCGATTTCGATCAGGTCGGCGCCGGCGCCGGGCATGCCGCGCAGCAGGGACATCGAGGTGGCGGGGTCGGGGTCCCACGCCTCCAGGAAGGTGATCAGCGCACCGCGGTTTTCCTTCCGCAGCGCTTTGAAGCGGGCAGCGATCCGGCTCATGGCTGTTCTCCCGCTCGCGCTCCGCTGCCGCTCACAGCCTGACCCCCAGATGCTCGGCCACGGTAAAGATGTCCTTGTCGCCGCGGCCGGACAGATTGACCAGGATGATGTCGTCCTTGGCCATGGCGGGGGCGATTTTGCTCACATGGGCGAGCGCGTGCGCCGGCTCCAGCGCCGGGATGATGCCCTCGGTGCGGGTGCACAGCTGGAACGCCTCCAGCGCTTCCTTGTCGGTGGCCGACACATACTCGACCCGGCCGATATCGTGCAGCCAGGAATGCTCCGGGCCGATGCCCGGATAATCGAGCCCGGCGCTGATGCTGTGCGCCTCGGTGATCTGGCCGTCATCGTCCTGCAACAGGTAGGTGCGGTTGCCGTGCAGCACGCCGGGCCGGCCGCCGGTCAGGCTGGCGGCATGCTGGCCGGACTCCAGGCCATGCCCGGCCGCCTCCACCCCGATCAGCTTGACCGCCGCATCGTCGAGGAACGGATGGAACAGCCCCATTGCGTTGGAGCCGCCGCCGATCGCCGCCACCGCGACATCGGGCAGCCGGCCTTCCGCGTCGTGCAGCTGGGCCTTCGCCTCCTCGCCGATGACGCACTGGAAGTCGCGCACCATGGCCGGGTAGGGGTGCGGGCCGGCGACGGTGCCGATCAGGTAGTAGGTGTCGCGCACATTCGCCACCCAGTCGCGCAGCGCCTCGTTCATCGCGTCCTTCAGCGTGGCGGCGCCGGAGGTGACCGATTTCACCTCCGCGCCGAGCAGCTTCATGCGGAACACGTTGGGCTTCTGCCGCTCGACGTCGGTGGCGCCCATGTAAACGGTGCAGGGCAGGCCGAACAGCGCGCACACGGTCGCGGTGGCGACGCCATGCTGGCCGGCGCCGGTTTCGGCGATGATGCGGGTTTTGCCCATGCGGCGGGCCAGCAGAATCTGGCCCATGCAGGAATTGATCTTGTGCGCGCCGGTGTGATTCAGCTCCTCGCGCTTGAGATACACTTTCGCGCCGCCGAGGTGCCGGGTCAGCCGTTCGGCCAGCCAGAGCGGGCTGGGCCGGCCGACATAATTTTTCAGGTAGGCGTCCAGCTCGACCTTGAAGGCGGGGTCGGCGCGAGCCGCATTATACGCCTTCTCCACTTCCAGGATCAGCGGCATCAGCGTCTCGGCGACGAACCGGCCGCCGAATTCACCGAACCGGCCGCTGCCGTCCGGGCCGCTGCGATAGGTGTTGGCGCCGCGCGGGGCGGCCGGGGTGACGGGATCGTTCAAGGCAGGCCCTCCGACGAAGGCGGCGTCTTAGCGCAGCGACAGGAAGGAAGGCCAGGGGGCTTTGCCCCCTGGACCCCCACCAAGGGCCGAGAGGCCCCTGGACCCCATTACTGGAGGAACGGGGTGCGGGGTAGCTTCCTGGCCCTTCGTTCTACGCTGCCGCCATTACCGGGACCTTGGCGCGAATCAGCTTCTCGATGTCGCGCAGGAACGGCCGCTCGTCCGGTCCGCACAGGCTGATAGCCACGCCCGAAGCGCCGGCCCGCGCGGTGCGGCCGATGCGGTGGACGTAGCTTTCCGGCACGTTCGGCAGGTCGAAGTTGATGACGTGCGTCACGTCGTCCACGTCGATGCCGCGGGCGGCGATGTCGGTGGCCACCAGCACCCGCGTGGTGCCGGCGCGGAACCCCGCCAATGCCCGCTCGCGCTGGCCCTGGCTTTTGTTGCCGTGGATGGCGGCCGAGGGGACGCCGTATTCATCGAGATACTTCACCACCCGGTCGGCACCGTGCTTGGTCCGCGTGAACACCAGCGTGCGGCCCTGGCCGTTCTTGCCCAGCAGGCCGCGCAGCGCCGCCCGCTTGGCGGCGGTGTCGACGAACACGACATGCTGCGTCACCCGCTCGGCGGTGGTGGCGACCTGCACGACCGCCACATGGACGGGGTCGCGCAGCAGGCCACCGGCGAGCTTGGCGATTTCCGGCGGCATGGTGGCGGTGAACAGCAGGGTCTGGCGCTTGGCCGGCACCAGGGCGGCAATCTTGCGGATCGGAATGATGAAGCCGAGGTCGAGCATATGATCGGCCTCGTCCAGCACCAGCACTTCCACCGTGTCCAGCCGGACGGCGCGGTCGTTCAGGTGGTCGAGCAGCCGGCCGGGGGTGGCCACCAGCACATCGACGCCGGCGGCAAGCTGGCGCGTCTGGCGCGGCTTCGGCACGCCGCCGAACACCAGGGCCACGGTCAGGCCAGTATGGCGGCCATAGGCACGGAAACTCTCGGCGATCTGGCTGGCCAGTTCCCGCGTGGGCGCGAGCACCAGAGCGCGGCAGGTTTTCGGCGCCGGGCGGGCGCGGCTGGCACCGAGGCGCTGCAGGATCGGCAGGGCGAAGGCGGCGGTTTTGCCGGTGCCGGTCTGGGCGATGCCCTGCACGTCGCGGCCGGTGAGGGCCGGCGGGATGGCCTGCGTCTGGATCGGGGTGGGCATGGTGTAGCCCTCGCTCGTCACCGCCTTCAACAGGGCGGCGTTCAGGCCGAGGTCGGAAAAGCTGGTCATCAGGTATCTTTCATACGTATCGGCGCACGCCCCCGCCCGCACGAATCGGGATCGAATGGGTATGCGTCATCGCGATCGTCAGGATCGCGGGCCGGCGCAATCATTTGAGGAAAAGCGGGCTACCTGGGTGTGCGCCCGGACCCTTGCTGAAAAGCAGGAAACTGGTCGGGCGGGCAGCGCACGAAACCACAGCAGGGCGCGCAGCATTGTAGATGGGGTAAAGGGGCGGGAAAGTCAAGGAAAACCGGGAGCGAGTGCGCCCTCCCCCGGTTGGCGGGGGAGGGCGGTCGGCACGGCGTGTCAGGTCAGCAGCGAGCGATGGCTGAGCAGATCGGCCAAAGCGAGATTGCCCGCGCCCTCCAACACGGCGATTCCGGTGCCCGAGCCGGTGCCCGTTGCCGCGATCGAGAGCGTCGTGTCGCCCTTCCCGTCGTTGGTCACAACCAGGTATTTGCCGAGCGCGGTCGCGGAGCCGTTCCATTTGGTCGCGCCCAGCGCCGTGCGCAGGTCGAGCAGATCGGCGTTGGTCTCGAGAAAGCCAGTGATGGTGTCGAACCCTTTTCCCGCGGCGGGCAGCACGAAGGTGTCGCTGCCGGTGCCGCCGTGGATGATGTTGCTGCCGGCGCCGGCGTTGATGGTGTTGCCCTTGCCGCCGACCGTGATTGTGTCATTACCCGAGCCGGTGGTGATGAACGCCATGCCGCCCAGGTCGGTCACCAGGTTGGCGCCGTTGCCGAGGCTGATGACATCATGCGCGCCGCCGATGGTCACCGTGTTGTTGCCGTTGCCGAGGGTCACGCTGGTGTAACCGCCCGGGGCGCCGGTGACGCTGTCGTTGCCGTTGCCGCCGGTCACCTGGTTGTAGCTGCCGCCGAGCACGATACTGACATTGCCGCTGCCGGCATTGACGGCGGCGAGCCCGGCGCCGGCGTTGATGAAGTCGTTGCCGCCATTGGCATAGATCAGGTTGTAATAGCCATGCGCGGTGATCACGTCCTGCCCCGGCGTGCCGATCAGCACGCCGAAGCCGTTCGCCGGGCCGTTGATGTAATTCAGCGCGGTCACCACCACGCTGGTGGTGCTGTCAGTGGTGGTCGCGATGCCGTCGTTCGCGGTCAGCGTGAAGCTGGTGGTGACCGTTTTGCCGGCCGCGACCTCGTGCTGCGTCGGCGTGAAGGTCAGGGCCTGCAGTTCCGCCGTCAGCGCGGTGGGGGTGGTCGCCGCGAGGGTGTAGATGCCGGAGCCTTTGCTGGTCTCGGTCAGCCCGTTGCCGGCGAGCGTGCCGTTGGCATCGGTTGTTGTCCCGCTGCTGTTCTTCAGCACGATGGTCAGGCTGTCCTGCGCGCCGGTATCGATATCGGCGACCTTGGCGGCGGCGAACGGCTTGATCGGCACGTAATCCACCGTGGTCTGGTTCGGCTGCGTGCCGGTGATCGTCGGCGCATTGTTCACCGGGGCAGCGGCGGTTGTGGTCACGGTGCTGCTGATCGAGGCGGTCTGCAGGGCGGTATCTTTGACGGCGGCGGTGATCGTAGTGAGCACCGGATTCCCGGGCGTCGCCTGACCTGGCGTGGGGGTGAACCGCAGATCGTCCAGCGCCGTCGCCACGACCGAGGCGGCGCCGTTGGTGGTGAGGGTGCCGTTGTTGCTTATCCAGCCGTCCGAGAGGATGGTGTCCGACAGCGTGCCGTTGGCGCCGTTGTCCAGCGTTACCGAAACGGTTTCGGTCTGGTTGAAATTCGGGTCGGTGATGTTGACGCCGGTAAACGGCGCCACCGGCGGGCTCGCGTCCGTCGTGCTCACGCTGTTGGTGACCGGCGTGACCGTGATGGCCTGGGCGGCGCCGGTCAGCGTGGTCGTCGGCGTGGTGGTCGAGGGCAGGATGCCGTCATTGGCCGAGAGCTCGAAGATCGTGTAATAACCGGTGCCGGGTGGCTGGTACTGCAGCGCCTGGATCGCAGCGGTATCCTGCGCCGCGGTGCCGGCCACGATGTAGCTGCTGCCCTGCATCCTGCCGATGCCGAGGTTGGAGAAACTGCCCGAGCCCGACGCCAGCGCGATCGAGGCGGTCACGGTCTGCGTGGCCGAGGTGCTGCCGATGACGACCGTGCCGAACGGCGTGACCGACCCGATTGGGCCGGACTCGGTCGTCTGCACGCCGGTGATGGTGGGCGCCACGTCCTGTTTGATGTCGGTGCCGCCGTGGCCGTCGTCGCTGAGCAGGAACGTGTCGGGGGTCGTGGAGGTGAGATCGAGCGTGACCGGCCCGCCGTTGCCGCCGGTGACGGTGAGCGTTTGCGTGGTGCCGATCTGCACCACGGACACGGCGGTTGCCAGGCCGATGCCGGCGAGGTCGATCGTGTCGCCGGGCAGGAAGCCGGCGATGCTGTTGGCGGGGGCGTCGCCCTGCTCGATTTTCAGCGTCGCGGTGCTGCCGGGGGCGAAGGTGATCGGGCCGCTGCCGGCGGCGGCGGCGTTGCCGAGGTCGAGGGTGCCGCCGCTGATCGTGGTGCCGCCGGTGTAGGTGTTGGCCGTTGACAGGCGCACGGTACCGGCGCCGCTGACGACCAGCCCCGGCTGATTGCCGCCGTTGAGCGTGTTGCCGCCGCCGATGATTTCGAGGGTGACGCCGGATTGCAGATTGATCGTATCGAGGGGCGTGCCGCTCAGGTCGATATTGCCGGTGAGCGTGATGACGATGGGGCCGAAGTTCGCGGCGGCGGTGTTGGCGTTGACGATGGCGGCGTTGAGGTCGGCAATGCTGGAGACCTGGACGATTGTGCCGAAGACGATGGCATCGCCGCTGAGATGGGTCTGGCCCTGCAGGCTGAACCCGAAGGGGCCGGAAAGTCCGGTCAGCGACAGGACCAGAGCGGAGGCGGAATTATAGATGTCGAGCGTGCCGCCGTTCCATGTGAGCGTGTCGGCGGAGAAGTTGGCGCCGTCGAAGACGATTTTATCGCCGGTTGTCATGCGGCTAATATGCTGGGCGATTATTTCGCCCGGCGTGAAGCTTTGATACTCTATGATCCCGCCTTGCGGAGTGAGGCCGGAAATATCAGACGGTTCAAAATAGAAAAAAACGTTCTGGTTATAATCCTGACTGCTGGCGAGAATCAGGCTCGTGGACTGTCCCAAAAGGTCGTTAATATTGATAACTTCAGAGTTGTTGCCAGGGTCCAGAATGCCGCCAGAGGTGGCCGTGATGGCGAACGACCCAAAGATATAAATGCTGGCGATTCCTTCAACTCCAGGTTGATCGTTAAAGTCGAGAACGCTCGTTGTAAAGGTTCCTGTGTCATAAAAGGATGACATGGTCTGCCCGGCGGCGATTTCCAACGTGCCGACGGTGATAATCCCCGATGAAAGGTTCACCGACGAATTGGCGGGTATTATCGCGATGTCATTGTAGGGCGCTGCGGAACCCGGATAGCCGGCAAGCGACCATACCCCGGTTGCTTCCCAATCGGCATAAGCCCCGCCCGTCCAGGTATAAGTGGCCATCTGCTCTCCTTCGGCGCCGCGCGGGTGCCCGGATGGAAATCGAAATAAAGCACAAAACGGTAACGAAGATGGGCTCATGCCGCAACCGGTTCGTCTGATACGAAACGTGACGGCGCGCCGGCCGGACAGGGGAGAGCAGCGGCAACCGCACCGGTGCCGGCACAGACGACGAAACGGCAAGATTTATCGCTGCCGTCCAGCGTGCAGGCGCCGCCGGCAGAAAAACGACCTGACCCGTTCCTTACGCCAGCACCGGGACTATTGGCGCGCCGGCGCCCCGCAGAGCGGGTCCGCCGCACGCTGTGCCGGCGGCAGGCTGTTGCAGAAACCGGCGGTGGTGTCGGCCGGCGGCATGGCCAGGGTGGTGTTGGAACTGGGTGGCGCCATGACAGTGTCGGCCGCGCCGCTGCAGGCCGCCATGGCGAGGCAAAGCGACGCCGCCGGCAGCAGCAAACGGATGCGTCCCCGGCATCGCCGCGCGAGGCTGTGGTGTTGCACGTGCACGTGAATCCTCCATAGGTCGGCCGATGTATTACAACGTGGTGTGACCGGCCGCCACACGCAGCCGGCAACGGAAAGCGGCCCGGGTTTCGTCCGCTGGCGTCCAGAGGGCATGACCGCGATGCAGGAGCTGTCCTTGTCGAAGGTGTACCAGGTGCTGGAGCCGGGTCCGGTGGTGCTGCTGACCACCGCCCACCATGGCCGCGCCAACGTCATGACGATGTCGTGGCATATGATGGTGGAGTTCGAGCCGCCGCTGGTCGCCTGCGTCGTCAGCAGCGCCAATCACAGCTTTGCGGCGTTGCGGGCGAGCGGGGAATGCGTCATCGCCGTGCCGGCGGTGGAACTGGCGGCGAAACTGGTGGACATCGGCAATTGCTCGGGCCGCGACGTCGATAAATTTGCCGTGCTCGGACTGACGCCGTTGCCCGCCGCGCTGGTGGCGCCGCCGCTGGTGGGCGAGTGTTTCGCCAACCTCGAATGCAAGGTGGCCGATAGCCGCCTGGTGAACCGGTACAACCTGTTCGTGCTCGAGGTGGTGAAGGCCTGGACCGATCCGGCGCAGAAACATCCGAAGACGATCCATCACCACGGATACGGCACGTTCGTGGTCGATGGCGAGACGATCAGGTTGCCTTCGCGCAAGCCATAGGGAGAAAGGAAGGCCAGGGCTCTGCCCTGGACCCGCCAAGGGCCGAGAGGCCCCTGGACCCCATCACTTAAAGGGTCTTGGGAAAGAGGGGGGTGAGGAGGAGCCGATGCATCTCCTCACC
>CAIXDS010000271.1 GCA_903918195.1 uncultured Acetobacteraceae bacterium
CTCAAGGGGAGGGGGAGAAGAAGTTCTGCACCCCCTCCCCTTGAGGGAGGGGGCCGGGGGGAGGGGTCGGGCCGCACCGCGGTCACTCCAGCTCCACCGTCGGCGCCACCGAAAGCCCGAGCGGCAACGGCAGGTTCGGGTCCAGCCCCTCGTCGATGACGATCTTCACCGGCACGCGCTGCACGATTTTCACGAAGTTGCCGGTCGCGTTCTCCGGCGGGAAGGCGGAGAACCGGCCGCCGGTGCCCATCTGGAAGCTGTCGACATGGCCGCGCAGATTCAGGCCGGGATGGGCATCGACCGAAATCCGCACGTGCTGGCCCGGCCGGATGCGGTTGAGCTGGGTTTCCTTGAAGTTCGCCGTCACCCAGACATCCGGCGTGACCAGCGACATCAGCGCGCCGCCGGCATTGGCGAAGGTGCCGAAGCTCACATTGCGCTTGGTCACCCAGCCATCCTGCGGCGCGGTGAGGGTACAGTCCGACAGGTTCACCTCGGCCTGGAGGAGTTGCGCCCGTGCCTGCCCCAGTTCGCCTTCCAGTTCGCGCAGCTGCGCCTCGGCCTGGGCGATGGTCTGCGTCACCGGCTCGGCCTGCCGCACGCCGGCCTCGGCCTGCGCCAGCTGCGCGCGCGTCTGGGCGGACGCGGCGGTCGCCTCGTCAACGCTGGTCTGGGCGGTAGCGGGACGGGGCAGCGCCTGCTGGCGGCGCAGATCGGCCTCGGCGCGGATCAGCACCGCCTTCACGGCATCGCGCTGCGCCCGCGCCGAGTCCAGCCGGGCCGGATCGACAATGCGGGCAATCTCCAGCGCCAGCCGCGCATTGGTCAGTTGCGCCTCGGCCGAGATCACCCGCGCGGCCGCCTGGTCGCGGGCGGCAAGGAAGGCGCGCGCGTCGATGCGCAGCAGCACGTCGCCCGCGCGCACGCGCTGGTTGTCGGTTACGTTCAGTTCGGTGACGTTGCCGGCGATTTTCGGGGCGATCGTGATCGTATTGCCGTCGGTGTAGGCGTCGTCGGTGCTGACCAGATTGCGCGTGGCGTACCAATAGGCCGTGCCGCCGCCGATGGCCGCCAGCGCCAGCGCCGCCAGCACGAACCATACCGTCGGGGGGCGATGCCGCGGCGCCGCGGCGGCGTGGCCCTGCCGTTGGTCGCCGGGAGGCAGGGGGGGCGCGGCGCGCGGCAGGTCCCCGCCTTCGGCGGCCTGGCGCAGCTTATTGGCATCGCGCGCCGCGGGGACGTCGTCAAAGGGCATCAGGGGTCTTTCCGGGGCAAAGCCTGCGCCTGCTGCGCCGCGCCGTTGCGGTCGGCGGCAGATAATGCCGCCAGCGCCCGCGCCGCAAGGCAATTGCAGATCGTTCCGGAGTCACGCTGAAAGCGCTGAAACCGTCAAACCCGGGGCGGCAAGCCCGCTGACATCCTGCGGTTTTTCCGCCCGGTTCGGCAGTTGGCCGGCATTCAGTGCCGCAGGGAGCCGGCCGGGAACCCTTCCGGCCGGTGCGGCATCCCTCGGTCGGCACTGCCGTGATGCTGGCGTGCCGCCGCCTCGGCCGCCGGTCCGACAGCGTGCAGAAACCCGACCTCCAGCGCCAGCTGCAACGCCGCCTCCTGCTCGCCGGTTTCGGCGATGCCTTGTGCCGGCGCCAGCGCCGCCAGCGTCGCCTCCGCCTGCAGCGGATCGAGCGCCACCGTCACCTTGCCGCGCAGCCAGGCCACCCCGGCAGGCAGGTGGGCGAACGGCAAGGCGGCGAAATCGACCCCGGAAAGGCACACACTGATGCCCATGTCGGCCAGCAGCCCGACCACGGCGGCCAGATCCCGCTGCCGCGACACGCTCATCGCCACCGTCAATACCAGGGTGGCGCGCGAGGCGGCGGGCAGTTCGTCCAGCAGCGCCCAGGTTTCGGGCAAGGTCAGCAGCACCGCCGGCACATGCACGAAATGCCGGTAGCGTTGGGCCGCCTGCGGGTGCTGGAAGGATTTCAGCAGGCCCTGCGCCAGCGCCGCCCCGACCCGCGACGCGTTGCCCGGCGCCAGCAATTCCGGCTGCCCGAGCCGTCCGGCCAGGGCGCGCAGGTTGATACCCACGTCGCAGCCGGCCACTTCGGCCCGGCCGGCCCCGAAGCGCCAGACCGGCGACTCCCGGCAGAACGCGTCGAGATCGATGCCGCGCAGGCCCGCCTCGGGACCGGTGACGTTTCCAGGGGCGGTCGCGTTGCCGGCGCCGATCATTGCGGCCTGCCGGCCGGCAACGGCGCGGGGTGGTTTGGCTCGCGTTGCATGGTTGGTACCATCCGCAAGGGTTACGACCATCGTGGCGTGACAAATGATCACCGGCGGTGGTTAACGATTGGCAAATTCCGTCACCGCTTTGCCACATCAGCCCGGGCGATGCCGCCCTAGAGCGCTTTCACTCTGACCGTAAACGGTCAGAGCGCTCTAGCTCTTTGTTTTGGCGAGCAACTTTGTCGGCGGGCTGTCGCCGGTCTGGCCGATGTTGCTCTACTGCGCCAGCGCCTGGGTCCGCACCAGCCGCGCATACAGCCCGTCGCGCTCCAGCAGTTCGGCATGCGTGCCCTGCTCCACCGCCTGCCCGTCGGCCATCGCCACCACCAGATCGGCATCGCGCACGGTGGACAGACGATGCGCCACCACGATGGTGGTGCGCCCCCGCCGCAGCCGGGCCAGCGCCTCCTGCACCGCCGCCTCGCTCTCGGCGTCCAGCGCGCTGGTGGCCTCGTCGAGCAGCAGCACCCGCGGGTCGCGCAGCAGCGCGCGGGCCAGCGTCACGCGCTGCCGCTGCCCGCCGGAAAGCCGCCCGCCGGCCGGACCCACCACAGTGGAATATCCCTCCGGCAGCAAAGCGATGAACTCATGCGCCGCGGCCGCCTGCGCGGCCGCCACCACCTGCGCGGTGCTGGCGCTCCCGTTGCCGATACCGGGCCGGCCCATGCGGATATTCGCCTCCACCGTGTCGTCGAACAGCAGCGCATCCTGCCCGACATAGGCCAGCGCATCGCGCAACGAGGCGAGCGTGACCGTGCGCACATCCACCCCGTCCAGCCGTACCACCCCGGACGTCACGTCGTGCAGGCGGGGGATCAGCGCCAGCGCGCTGGACTTGCCCGCCCCGGACGGCCCCACCAGGGCCACCGTCTGCCCGGGCTCGGCAATGAAGGACAGGCCGCACAGCGCGTGCCGCCCGTCCGGATAGGCAAAATGCACATCCTCAAACACCACCCGCCCGCGCCCGGCGGGAAGTGGCGCGGCGCCCGGCCGCTCGGCGATGCCCGGCTTCTCGTCGATCACCGTGAACACCCGCGCGAGCCCCGCCAGCCCCTCCTGCAGCGCCGCATTCAGGTTGCCCAATGCCCGCAGCGGCCGCGAGGCGATCAGCAGGGCGGCCACGAAGCCGGCGAAATCGCCGATCGAGCTGGTGCCCAGCGCCGCCCGCCAGCCGGCAAATCCCAGCACCGCCGCCACCGCCAGCCCGCCCAGCATTTCCAGCAGCGGGTCGATGCGCGCGCGCGAGCGGGTCATGCTCATCAGCGCCCGGTACAGCCGTTCGAACGCCGCCTCGGCGCGCCGTGTCTCCTGCCCCTCCAGCCGGTAGGCGCGCACGGTGCGGGCCTGGGCAAAACTTTCGTTCAGCAGCGCCGCGGCCTCGCCCACCCGCTCCTGCATGCCACCCGAGGCGCGGCGGATGCGCCGGCCAATGCGCTGGATCGGCACCGCGGCAATCGGCAGCAGGATGCCGGCAATCAGGCTCAGCACCCAGTCGGCATAGATCATCCAGCCGATCAGCCCGACGATGGTCACCGCATCGGCGACGCCGTTGACGGCGCGGGTCAGTGCCTCGCGGATGGTGGCGGCGTCGGTGGTGAAACGGCTGGCCAGGGTCGCCGGCGCCTCGCGCTCGACGCGGGCGAGGTCGGCGCGGGTGAGGTGGCTGAACATCCGGCCCTGCAGCTCGCGGATGATCAGCAACACCACCTTCTGCATCAGCACGGTCTGGAAATACCACGACACCGCGCGCACGGCGGTGATGCAGGCCACCAGCGCCGGCACCTGATACAGGATGCGGCGGTCGCGGCGGGCAAACATGGCCACGGCGTCCTTGATCACCTCAGGGTAGACCGCCTGGGTGGCCGCCATGATGATTGTAAGGGCCAGCACCACCAGCAGCTTGCCGCGATGGTGACGGATATGCTCGCGCCAGAGCCGGCGGAGCAGAGGTGCCGTGCCCTCGTGACCGAGGGAGGCGGTGGGGGTCGCATCCATGGGCGGCGTGTATCAGTCCGCCAGCAGCCTCGCCAGTTCCGCCCGGCAGGCGGCGATGTCGGCGATGCAGCCGCCCGCCATCCACCACGCCCGCACCTGACCCAGAATATGTCCCAGTTGTGGCCCCGGCGCCACGCCGGCCTGCTCGACATCACGGCCGCGCAGCGGAAACACCGGCCGGGGACTCGAGTCCAGCCGCGCCCGCAGCGCCGCGCCGCGCCCGGCCAGCCAGGCCCGCCCGACCAGGGTTTCCGTCGGCGTGTCGGCCAGCGCCCGCCGCAGCGTGGCATCGTCCGCGCCGTCCGCCGGCACGTCGCCGCTGCGCAGGGCCACCAGCCGGTCGCGCTCGGCGGTGGAAAACCGCAGACGCGCGGCCAGGGACGCTGCATCGCCGTCCAGCAGGGCGGCCAGTCGCAGCACCGGGTCGGGCGGCGCCCCGGCAGCGACCAGACGCGCCAGCCGGTCCGGCGTTTCGCCTTCCGGCAGCATTGCGGCCAGCACCCCGGTGTCCCGCATCAGCGCCAGCGACCCGGTCGGGTCCGGTGCGGCGAGGATGCGTTTCAGTTCGCTCCACACCCGCTCGGCGGACAGACGAGCCATGCCCGGCACGCCGGCACGGATCGCCGCCACCGCCGGCGCGTCGGGTGCCCCGCGTCCATACCGTGCATGGAACCGGAAGAAGCGCAGGATGCGCAAATAGTCCTCGGCGATGCGGGTGGCGGCGTCGCCGACGAAGCGGACCAGGCCGGCCCGCAGGTCAGCCACGCCGCCGAAATAATCGAACACGGTGCCGTCCGGCGCCATCGACATGGCGTTGATAGTGAAGTCCCGCCGCGCCGCGTCCTCGCGCCAATCGCCGGTATAGTCCACCACGGCGTGCCGCCCGTCGGTCTCGACGTCGCGGCGCAGGGTGGTGACCTCGAAGCCGCGATGGTCGGCAACGGCGGTGACGGTGCCGTGGCCGAGCCCGGTCGGCACCGCTTTCAGCCCGGCCTCGCGCAGCCGGCGGATCACCTCGTCCGGTCGCATCGGCGTGGCGAGGTCGATATCGGCCACCGGAAATCCGGCCAGCGCGTCGCGCACGGCGCCGCCGACCACGCGGGCGCCGGGCAGCGCCGCCAGCACGGCGCGCAGCCCGGGCTCGGCGAGGAAGGCGGGCGGGCGGATGTGGAGGGCCGGCGCCGCGTCCGCGGCGCCGCGATCAGAGGGCATGCCCCGGCACGATGACGCCGTTGTGGATCTGTGCGGGCACGTAGCGGGTCCCGGCGGGCAGGCTGTGGGTCAGCTCATACCAGACCGTGGTGGCCGCCAGCGCGACGGCCAGGGCCGCGGTGGCCCAGAGCAGCCCCGCGGTGGCGCGCGTCCCGAGCACCCGCCAGGCCACATAAAGAAGAAACGGCAGAAGAAAAAAGCCGATTTCGGCGTAGCGAAGCATCACAGCTGTCCGGATGAGCGGCTTGAAGGGGTCCAGGGGCTGTGCCCCTGGCGGGGTGCAGGGGCAGCGCCCCTGCCGGGGTGCAGGGGCAGCGCCCCTGCCGGGGTCCGGGGCTGCGCCCCGGCGATCACTCCCCCCGCAGCAAGCTGGCCAACTGCACCAGGATACCAGCAGTCGCGCCCCAGATGTAATGCTCCGGATGCGGCCACACCCAGAATTCCCGCCAGCGTCCCCGGTATTCCATCCGCCGCCGTCGCGGCGCCTCGGGGTCGAGCAGCACGGCCAGCGGCAGCAGGAACACCGCCTCCACCTCCGCGGGCGAGGGCACCAGATCCAGCCCGTCCAGCCCCACCCCCACCGGCAGCAGCCCGAGCACCGGGGTGATGCAATAGCCGGTGCCGGTGACGTAGTCGCCCAGCCGCCCGATCAGGTCCACCCGTGCCGGGTCGAGCCCGATTTCCTCCTGCGCCTCGCGCAGGGCGGCCGCTTCGGGGCTGGCATCGGCTGCGTCGATCCGCCCGCCGGGAAAGCTCACCTGACCGGCATGGTTGCTGAGATGGGCGGTGCGCTTGGTCAGCAGCACACCGCACGCCGGTCCGAGCACGAAGGGCACCAGCACGGCGGCCGGTACCAGGGGACCCTCAGCCAGGCCCCGCGCGTCGTCCGACCCCGCTGGTGCCGCGATGGAAGGCGGGTACAGATTTCGGGAGGTCAGCCGCGCCCGCAGCGCCTGCGCGTCCACCGGCAGCTAGTGTTGCGACTCCGACGGATAGTGCCGTCGGGCCGCAACACTAGCTCTTGGTTTTGTGTTCCGATTCACGCGACGGGGCGGACGCATCTGTCGCGATCGGAACACTAGCAACCCTCGCAAAGCGGCAGATCGCCGAGCGTAAAGAAGCAGCGGGAACTCCACACGCCCAGCACCCGACGCCCGTGCAGCTCCCCCGGCTCGGCCAGCGCCACCAGTTCATAATAGACGGCGCGGGAAATTCGGGCCTCGATGTTCAGCCGCCCGGCGCCGCGGCGGACCAGCAGATAGGGCGTCGGCTCGCAGGTCAGCAGGTCGTGGGCGATGCGGATCGGGTGCTCCGGCCCGGCGGTGATCAGTTCGTCCACGTTGGTGCGGAAGGTGAGCACCTGGTCGCGCCCGCAGCCGGACCAATCCATCTCGACCGCCAGGAAGGGCGCGTCCTCGACCTCGATACGGCCGCGTTCGGCTGGGGTTTCCAGCCAAAAGTCGCCCTCCTCGTCGCGTTTCAGCACCGAGGCGAACAGGCAGACCAACTCCTTCCGCCCGATCGGGCTGCCGCGATACATCCAGGTGCCGTCGCGGCGAATCAGGAAGGGCAGGTCGCCGCACTCGACCGGGTGATGCGGCGCCGGGCACGCCGGCGGGCCGGCCGGAAGGCGGGGACCGGGGGGAATGGCAGGACGGGTCCGGTCACGGGCGATGGCGATGTCTCCTGCGATGCTGCGCGAGGCATTCCTCGTGGCGTTCTTCACCAAATCCGTCTCCGCCCCGTTTCTGCAAGCCTGACCGAACAGTCCCCGATATAGGGAGCATCCCCCCATCGC
Source organism: uncultured Acetobacteraceae bacterium (assembly GCA_903918195.1). Lineage (GTDB taxonomy): Bacteria > Pseudomonadota > Alphaproteobacteria > Acetobacterales > Acetobacteraceae > Rhodovastum. Next base: position 7,292 of record CAIXDS010000271.1, read on the forward strand.
TGAAAGTGGCACACAGCACGCGAACACCAATCTAGGATGTATCCGCCACACAAGGACCCCTGCATGCCCCCCGCCGCCGAAATGTCCAGCCCGTACGCCCGCGTTGCACCATCACCGGGCACCGATATTCTTGCCGAGGTGGAAGCGCTGGGCAGCCGGATCGCCGCGGTGCGCGCGCAGGTGGGCCGCGCCATCTACGGCCAGCCGGAGGTGGTGGATCAGACCCTGATCACCCTGCTCTCCGGCGGCCATGTGCTGCTGGTCGGCGTGCCCGGACTGGGCAAAAGCCGGCTGGTGGAGACCCTGGCCATTGTGCTGGGGCTTGCGTCCAAGCGGGTGCAGTTCACCCCCGACCTGATGCCGGCCGACATCCTGGGCAGCGAGGTGCTGGACGAGGACAGCACCGGCCGCCGCAGCTTCCGCTTCGTGCCCGGCCCGGTGTTCTGCCAGTTGCTGATGGCCGACGAGATCAACCGTGCCAGCCCGCGCACCCAGTCGGCCCTGCTGCAGGCCATGCAGGAGCAGCGCATCGCGGTGGGCGGCGTCGAGCATCGGTTGCCGCGCCCGTTTCATGTGCTGGCGACCCAGAACCCGATCGAGCAGGAAGGCACCTACCCGCTGCCCGAGGCGCAGCTCGACCGCTTCCTGCTGGAGGTGCAGGTCACCTACCCGACGCTGGAGGATGAGCGGACCATGCTGGTGGCCACCACCGGGGCCGCCGAGGCGAAGCCGGCGCAGGCGCTGACGCCGGAGGAACTGCTCGCCGCCCAGGCGCTGATCCGCCGGGTGCCGGTGGGCGAGAGCGTGGTGGAGGCCATTCTGCGGCTGGTGCGCGGCGGCCGGCCGGAAAGCGCCGACGATGAGGCGGTGCGCCGCCACGTCGCCTGGGGTCCCGGACCGCGGGCGGCGCAGGCGCTGATGCTCGCCTCCCGCGCCCGCGCCCTGCTGGACGGGCGGCTGGCGCCGAGCGTGGAGGACGTCGCCGCCCTCGCCCCGCCGGTGCTGCGCCACCGCATGGCGCTGAATTTTTCCGCGCGTGCCGATGGCGTGGTGCTGGCCGACGTGATTACTCGCTTGGTCGGGCGCATCCTGTGAGTGGCGCCGCCCTGCATGCCCACACCCTTGTGGCACGCCGCGCGGAAGCGCTCGGCGACCGCCTGCCGCCGCTGCTGGTGGCGGCCGAGCGGGTGGCGGCGACGGTGGCGCAGGGCGTGCACGGGCGGCGCCGGGTCGGCCAGGGCGACAGCTTCTGGCAGTTCCGCCCCTTCCTGGCCGGCGACCCGGCCAGCCGCATCGACTGGCGGCAATCCGCCCGCTCCGACCGCGCTTATGTGCGCGAGACCGAGTGGGAAGCGGCGCAGACCGTGCTGCTGTGGCGCGACGGCGCGCCCGGCATGCAGTGGCAGTCGCGGCCGGCCGGCACCAGCAAGGTCGAGCGGGCCGGGCTGCTGGCGCTGGCGCTGGCGGCGCTGCTGCTGCGCGGCGGCGAGCGGGTGCGGCTGCTGGCCCCGGCGGCGCGCACCGCCTCCGGGCGCGGCGGGCTGGAGCGGCTGGCCGAGGAGATGGCGCGCCAGCCGGCGGGCGAAGGGCTGCCGCCCGAGGTGAAGCTGCCGCGGCATGCCCGGGTGGTGCTGATCGGCGACCTGCTCGGTCCGCTGGCGGACATCCAGGCGGCGATCGGGCGGCTGGCCGCGGTGCCGGTGACCGGACATGTGCTGCAGGTGCTCGACCCCGCCGAGGCAACGCTGCCCTACACTGGGCGGGTGCGGTTCGAGGGGCTGCGGCCCGGGCTGCAAACCCTGATCCCCCGCGTCGAGGCGGTGCGCGAGGCCTATGCGCAGCGGCTGGCCGAGCAGCAGGCCGGGCTGGCGGCGATCTGTGCCGCCGCCGGGTTCGGCTTTTCCATCCATCGCACCGACCACCCGCCGGAGACCGCGCTGCTGGCGCTGTACACGGCGCTGGCCCCGCAGACCGGGCCGCGTGCCACGGGCGGACGATGATTTTCGCGTCGTCCTGGGTGTTGCTGGCGCTGCCGGCGCTGCCGCTGCTGTGGTGGCTGCTGCGGGTCACCCCGCCGGCGCCGCGGCGCGAGATTTTTCCGGCCGTGCAGCTGCTGATCGGGCTCGCTCCGACGGCCGAGACACCGGCGCGCACGCCCTGGTGGCTGCTGCTGCTGCGCATGGCCGCGGCCGGGCTGGTCATCGTGGCGCTGGCCGGCCCGGTGCTGGATGCCGGCGGCACGCTGCCCGGCACCGGGCCGCTGCTGCTGGTGGTGGATGATGGCTGGGCGGCGGCGGTGGACTGGCCGCGGCGGATGACCGCCGCCGGCACGGCGCTGGACCGCGCCGAGCATGAAGGCCGCACGGTCGGCCTGCTCACCACCGCCCCCACCGAGACCGGCGCCGCCCCCGCCGCCACCCCCGCCATGCCGGTGCCCGAGGCGCGCACGCGGCTGGCCGCCCTGCGCCCCAAGCCGTGGCCGGTTGACCGCGTCGCCGCGGCGGCGGCGCTGCACGACTGGTCGGGCAAGGGCGCCGTTTTGTACATTGCCGACGGCACCACCGGCGGCGCCGGCTGGGACGGCTTCGCCGCCGCCCTCGCCGCGGTCGGGCCGGTGGAGGTGCTGCGCGATCCGGTGGCAACCGCCCGCCTGCTGCTGGCGCCCCGGTCTGGCGCCGACCGGCTGGTGGCCCGCATCGCCCAGGTGCCGCGTGACCGGCCCGCCGAGGCCGCGGTGCTGGCGCAGTCCGGCGATGGCCGCACCCTGGCACGCGCGACGGCCAGCTTCGCCGCGCAGGCGGGCGAGGCCGAAGCGGCGATCATTCTGCCGCCGGAGTTGCGCAACCGGCTGGGCCGGCTGGTGCTGGAGGGCCAGTCCTCGGCCGGCGCGGTGCTGCTGCTGGACGAGCGCTGGCGCCGCCGTCCGGTCGGGCTGCTGGCCGGCGACACCGCCGGCGCCATCACCCCGCTGACCGGGCCGCTGTTCTACCTCCGCCGGGCACTCGAACCCACCGCCGAGCTGCGCCAGGGCGAGCTGTCGCAGTTGCTGACGCGCGAATTGTCGGTGCTGATCCTGGCCGACACCACCGTCGCCGACGGGCCGGACAGCGCCGCGCTGGCCCGCTGGGTGGAGGCCGGCGGGCTGCTGGTGCGCTTCGCCGGCCCGCGGCTGGCCGAGCACCCGGATGCACTGCTGCCGGTGAAGCTGCTGGCCGGCGACCGCCAGCTCGGCGGGGCGATGTCGTGGAGCCAGCCGGCCGGGCTCGCCGCCTTCCCCGCGACCTCGCCGTTCGCCGGGCTCACCGTGCCCGACGAGGTCAAGGTGACCCGTCAGGTGCTGGCCGAGCCGGGCGCCCATTTGACGGACGCGACCTGGGCGCGGCTGGCCGACGGCACCCCGCTGGTGACCCAGGCGGCGCGCGGGGCCGGGCGGATCGTGCTGTTCCACGTCACCGCCAATGCCGACTGGTCGGACCTGCCGCTCTCCGGCCTGTTCGTCGATATGCTGCGCCGTCTGGTGGCGGTTTCGGTGGGGGTGGCCGCCGGCGAGGAAGCCGATGGCCCGCCGATGGCCGCGGCCGAGACGCTGGACGGATTCGGCCAGCTCGCCGCGCCGCCGCCCGCCGCCACCGCGCTGACCGCCCGCGCCCTGGCCGAGGCGACCGCCTCGCCGCGCCATCCACCCGGGCTGTACGGGCCGGAGAATGGGCGGCGGGCGCTCAACCTGTCCAACCGCATGGCCGCCCCGGCAGCGGCGCCGCCCATTCCGGGCGAGCGCGCGGCGGCGATCAGCGCCGCGCCGGAGCGCGCGCTGGCACCCTGGCTGATGGCCGCCGCCCTGGCGCTGCTGGCGATCGACCTGCTGGTGTCGCTGCGCCTGCGCGGCCTGCTGCGCGCCGCCGCCCCGGCGATGCTGATGATCGCGCTGCTGGCCATGGCACCGGCGGCGCACGCGCAGGAGCCCAACCCGGCCTTGTCCACCCGGCTCGCCTATATCGTCACTGGCGACGCGGCGGTGGATCAGGTGTCGCGCAGCGGGCTCGCCGGACTATCGACCTATGTCAACCGGCGCACCGCGGCCGATCTGGCCGCCCCGGCGGCGGTGGTGCCGGGTCAGGACGACCTGTCCTTCTACCCACTGCTGTACTGGCCGATCACCGCCGATGCGGCCACGCCGACGGCGGCGGCGCTGGCGGCATTGAACACCTACATGGCCAATGGCGGCATCATCCTGATCGACACCAGCGGCGGCGGCAGCGGCGAAGGATTCAACCCCGGCGCCGATGCCGCGTTGCGGCAGGTCACCAGCGGGCTGGTGGTGCCGCCGCTGGCGCCGCTGACCACCGCCCATGTGCTGGCACGGGCGTTTTACCTGCTGCAGGATTTCCCCGGCCGGTTCACCGGTGACACGGTGTGGGTGCAGCGCGACCAGGACCGCAGCAACGACAGCGTCAGCCCGGTCATCATCGGCAGCCATGGCTGGGCGGCGGCATGGTCGATCGACGAGTCCGGCCGCCCGGCCTACGCGGTCATCCCCGGCGGCGACCGCCAGCGCATGCTGGCCTTCCGGTTCGGCGTGAACCTCGTGATGTACGCGCTGACCGGCAACTACAAGGGCGACCAGGTGCATGTGCCGGCCCTGCTGGAGCGGCTGGGCCAATGACGCAGGCACGCAGGAGATAAACCGCGCATGCGCATGGAACAGGCGATCGCGGCGCTGCGCTTCGAGCCGGTCCTCCCGGCCTGGCTGTTCGCCGCCCTCGCCGTGCTGTGCGCCCTCGCGCTCGGCCTGGCGCTGTGGCGGCGGGCGGGCGGCACAGTGTGGCGCGGCTTCGCCTTCGCCGCCCTGCTGCTCTGGCTCGCCGGCCCCCGGCTGGTCGAGGAAACCCGCGAAACCCTGCCCGATATCGGCCTGCTGGTGGTGGACCAGACCGCCAGCATGGCGGTGGGCGAGCGGACCCGGCTGGCGCAGGCGGCGCGCGCCCGCATCGAGGAGCAGGCCCGCGCCCTGCCCGAGCTGGAATTGCGCACGGTCACCGTGCCGGAAGCCGGCGCAGAAGGCACCCGCCTGTTCGCCGCCATCGACCGCGCCCTGGCCGACATCCCGCGCGCCCGCCTCGCCGGCGTGGTGGCGATCACCGACGGGCAGGTGCACGACATTCCGCCCGCCAGCCCGCTCGGCGGCACGCCGCTGCACCTGCTGATCCCGGCCAGCGGCGAGGAAACCGACCGGCGCATCCGCATCGTCGAGGCGCCGGGCTACGGCATCGTCGGCAAGTCGGTGACCATCCGCATGGCGGTGGAAGATTTGGGCGTGCCGCCCGCCGGCACGGCCGGGGGCCGCGCCGCCCGGCTGACCATCCGCCGCGACGGCGAGCCGCCCCGGGTGGAAAGCGTGCCGCTCGGGCTGGAGCAGGGCATCGACATCCCGATCACCCGCGCCGGCCCGACCGTGGTGGAAATGACCGCCGAGACGCTGCCCGGCGAGGTTTCCCGCCTCAACAACCGCGCCGTGGTGGAGATCAACGGCGTGCGCGACCGGCTGCGCGTGCTGCTGGTGTCGGGCGAGCCGCATGCCGGCGAGCGCACCTGGCGGCGGCTGCTGAAGGCCGACCCGGCGGTCGATCTGGTTCATTTCACCATCCTGCGTCCGCCGGAAAAGGATGATCTGACGCCGCTCAACGAGCTGGCGCTGATCGCCTTTCCGGTGCGCGAGCTGTTTCAGGTGAAGATCCGCGAATTCGACCTGATCATCCTGGACCGGTTCCAGAACCGCGGCATCCTGCTGCCGCAGTATCTGCGCAACATCGCCGATTATGTGCGCGAGGGCGGGGCGCTGCTGCTCAGCGTCGGGCCGGAATTCAACGGCCCGACCAGCCTGGCCCTGAGCCCGCTGGGCAGCGTGCTGCCGGCGTGGCCGGCCTCGGCTGATGCGGTGGTGGAGGGCGCCTTCCGGCCGCTGCTGACGCCGCTGGGCACCCGCCATCCGGTCACCGCCGGGCTCGCCGGCTGGCGGGCGCAGGGCGAGCCGGGCTGGGGCCCGTGGTACCGGCGCATCGAGCCCGGCGAGCCGCACGGCGCGGCGCTGCTCGGCGGCCCCGGCGGCGAGCCGCTGCTGCTGCTCGACCATGTCGGCGAGGGACGGGTGGCGCTGCTGCTGTCCGACCAGATCTGGCTGTGGTCACGCGGCCACCAGGGCGGCGGCCCGCAGGCCGAATTGCTCCGCCGGGTGGCGCACTGGCTCATGAAGGAACCGGAACTGGAGGAGGACGCGCTGACCGCGCGCGCCGAACACGGCCGGCTCGCCGTCGAGCGCCGCAGCACCGGGGAGGGACCGCCGGGCGAGGTGACCGTGACCGACCCCGAGGGGACGCAGCAGAAGCTGACGCTGGCGCCGACGCGACCGGGCCGCGGGGTCGGGCAGGTGCCGGCCGGCGCGCCCGGGGTCTGGCAGGTCAGCGACGGCACCCGCACCGCCTACGCCGCCGCGGCGTCCGCCGATCCGCCGGAATTCGCCGATCTGCGGGCCACCGCCACCCGGCTCACCCCGCTGGTGCGGGCTGGCGGCGGCAGCGTGCACTGGCTCGACCCGGTCGGCACCCCTGAGCTGCGGCGGACCGATCCCGGCCGTGACTCGTCGGGCAATGCCTGGATCGGGCTGCAACGCCGCCACGACCATCTGGTGACCGGCATCGCCGCGTCGCCGTTGCTGCCGCCCTGGCTGGCGCTGCCGTTGATCCTCGGCCTTGTGTTACTGGCGTGGCGGCGCGAAGCGGCGTAGGATGGTTTCGAGTGACAGGAGGGATGTGTCTTTCAGATCGTGAGCGAACATAACCGTGGCCCATCCACCGGTCCGACCCCGCGCTGGGCGTCGGCGCTGGTTTTGGTTGGTTTCATCGGTCTTTGTTTCATCGCCGGCGGCATCGCCGGTGCGGTGACCGACCCGAACATCGACGTGTGGTATGACAAGCTCGCCCGCCCGCCGCTGACGCCGCCGAACTGGGTGTTCCCGGTGGTGTGGTCGGCCCAGTACGTGCTGATCGGCATTGCCGCCTGGGTGGTGTGGCGCCAACCCGACCACCGGCCGGCGCTGCGCCCGTGGTTCGCCGCGCTGGTGTTCAATTTTCTGTGGTCGCCGGCCTTCTTCGGCCTGCACAGCCCGGGGCTGGGGCTGGTGGCCATCGTGCCGCTGCTGGCCACCATCCTATGGACCATCGTGGCGTTCGCCCGGGTGCGACCGTTGGCGGCATGGCTGATGGTGCCGTACTTGATCTGGGGCAGCTACGCGACCTATCTCAATATTGGGTTCTTTTATCTGAACCCGTCCTGAGCGAGGATAGGCCCATGAAAAATGCGACCCCCCGCCCTGGCGCGGCGCTGGCAGGCGCTGCGCTGATGTCCGTGTTGCTGACCACCACAGGCGCGCTCGCGCAGCAGGTCGGCGGTCCCCCCGGCACGACAAACGGCATGCTCACCGGCCCGGTCGTGGGCGCCGCGAGCGGCCAGCAGCAGAAGGCCGCGCAGCCCCCCGCCCTGCCCGGCTCCCGCACGACCGATTCCGACCCGGCACCGGCGGAAAAACTGGCGAGCGAAATGCGCCCGAACGAGGCGCTGTTCGACTCGGTCAACCGCGGCGACATCAACTCGGCCCGCGATGCCATCGGCCGCGGCGCCGACCTCAACGCCCACAATGTGCTCGGCCTGACGGCGCTGGAGTTGTCGGTCGATCTCGGCCGCAATGACATCACCTTCCTGCTGCTGTCGATGCGCGGCGCCTCCGGCGGCGCGGCGGCACTGGCTGGGGACACCGACAAGCCGGCATCGCCGGCGCGGACCGCCTCCCGGGCCGACTCGCAGCACCCGGCGCCCCGCCCCGTCGTGGCCAGCACCCCGCGGCCGGCGCCGCCGCGGCAATATGCCGACAATCCCGGCACGCCGGTGCCGCAGGCCGGCTTCCTCGGGTTCGGCGGCGCTGCCCGCTGATAACGGACTGAGTTTCCATGCCTGAAGCCGAACCCGCAGCGGGGACCGCCGGCGACGGCGTCGCCGGCATCCTCGCCGCCCTCAACACCGATGCCGGCCTGCCGCGGGCGGCGCTGGCCACGGCAGCGTCGCGATGGGACGACATCCGCCCGGCCCTGCATGCGCAGCTGCAGGCCTATGTCGATGGCAGCGACCGCTCCGACCGGGCCGCCACTTTATGCTTCCTGGCCATCTACCTGATGGCGCAGCAGCGCGACACGACCGGATTGGCCCTGGTCTGTGCGCTGGTCCGCGACCCGGAAGCAGTCGAAGCGGTGCTGAGCGACGGTGTCACCGAGGATCTCAACAGTATCCTCGTCCGCCTGTTCGACGGCGATCCGGCGCCGCTGCGGGCGCTCATCGAGAACGCGAAGGCCGACGAGTTCGTCCGGTGCGCGGCCTTCGAAGCGGTGGCGTGGCTGACCGCCGCCGGCCGGCTCGACCGGGACGACACGGCGCAGTATCTGCGCGACCTGTTCACGACGCTGCAGCCGCAGGCCGCATCGTGGGCCTGGGTGGGCTGGCAGCAGGCGATCGCCGATCTCGGCCTGGCCGAACTCGCGCCGCTGGTGCGGGACGCTTTCGCGCGTGGTTTCATCGCGGACGAGATCATGTCCGTGGAGGACTTCGAAGCGGACCTGAAGAAAGGCTGCGCGGCCACCCGGCCGATGGAGGCTGTTTCCGAGCGGTGCCGCACGCTGGCGGAATTCGACGACATCGTGAAGATGATGTCGCAGTGGGCCGTGTTTCAGCCTGTGAAGGACCGCCCCAGGGCGAAGTCGCCGCCTGCCGCGACCCGGCCCCTCTTCGCCGCCCAACCCGCCCGCGATAAGCCGCGCGATGTTGGCCGCAACGACCCCTGCCCTTGCGGCAGCGGCAAGAAGTTCAAGAAATGCTGCCTGGGGAAAACGGCGTAGCCACAAGATGCGGGCGCTGCCCCGGGGTATCGCCGTGCGTCATGCGCCGTCCCGCCGCGTCCGCCTCAGCCAGGGTCGGGAAGCTGCCGGAGGGCCGGAAGCCGACGCCGTAGTCGAGCCATAACGCCCAGGCTCCGTCGTGATCGCGCTCGGTCCGGAACGCGCGCGCCAGCCACGCCCGTTCGAGCCGGCGGATGATCGCGCGAACATACCCAACATCCGGAATCTGCACGCTGGCTCCTGCTCGCTGGGCTGGCTCAGCTTCCTTCCAACAAGAAACTTCGCCGGTGGGAGCTCAGGAATCCCCTCATTTTTGTTGCCTGGGGTAGAGGCGCGATTCGGCCACAATGGGTAGACGCTCCAATCGGTTACGGGATGGAGCGGCGGCATGGGCACGGCGGATCGAGGGCAAGCGAAATTGGTGGACGTTCGTGC
>CAIXDS010000272.1 GCA_903918195.1 uncultured Acetobacteraceae bacterium
CAACATATCGTTATTTCTGGCGTTATTCCCGGCAATTTTGATGGCGCTTGCCGTCGTGCGGGAAAAGGAACTCGGCTCCATCACGAATCTATATGTTACGCCCGTGACGCGCATCGAATTCCTGGTCGGCAAGCAGTTGCCCTATATCGGTATCGCGTTGGTCAATTTCACGCTGTTGTTTCTGATGACGGTGTTTATCTTCGCCGTGCCACTGAAGGGCAGCCTGCCGGTGTTGCTGGCGGGTGTGCTGATCTATGTCACCACCACGACCGCCTACGGCATGCTGATCTCGGCGTTCACCAGCACGCAGATCGCGGCGGTGTTCGGCACCGCCATCCTGACTGTCCTGCTGGCGATACAGTTTTCCGGCATGATGACCCCGGTGTCTTCGCTGGCCGGCGCGGCCCGCTACATGGGCTGGCTTTCCCGATGACCTACTTCGTTCCGATCAGCGTCGGCACCTTCACCAAGGAGCTCGGCTTTGCCGACCTTGGTGGAGATCTGGCGACGCTGGCGGTGTTCGTTCCAATCCTGTTGCTGCTGAGCATGCTGCTGTTGCGCAAGCAGGAGCGCTGAGGAGCCGGACGCGATGCGCAGCATGAGTAACATCTTCTGGCTCGGCACCAAGGAGCTGCGCAGCTTCCTGCACGACTACGTGCTTATCGGGCTGGTCATTTACGCGTTCTCGCTGGCCGTGATCATGTCGGCGCAAAGTAATTCGCAGGAGCTGCATAACGCCTCGATCGCCATCGTCGACGAGGACCATTCGGAGCTGTCGCGCCGCATCGCGCATGCCTTCTTCCCGCCGTTGTTCCAGCTGCCGCGGCTGATTGCCGAGCAGGACATTGTGCCGATGATGAATGTGGGCAAATATACCTTCGTGCTCGACATCCCGCCCCATTTCGAGCGCGACGTGCTAGGCGGACGCAGCCCGGGAATTCAGCTCGATGTCGATGCGACCGCGATGGTGCAGGCCGGCCTCGGATCGGGCGACGCCCAGCAGATCATCACCACGGAGATTGCCGATTTTCTCTCGCACGCCGAAGGCGTTGCGCTGTCATCGGTCAACTTGGTGGTGCGCATCGCCTTCAACCCCAACGTGACGACCGCGTGGTTCACCAGCGTGATGGGCATCATCAACAGCGTCACCATGCTCGCCATCATCATGTCGGGTGCTGCGGTGATTCGCGAACGCGAGCACGGGACCATGGACCATCTGCTGGCCATGCCGCTGACGCCATTCGAGATCGCCATGTCCAAGGTGTGGGCGAATGGCCTGGTGATCACCGTGGCGGTCGGCCTTTCGCTCACTATCGTCGTGCGCATGATCCTCGGCGTTCCGATCGCCGGCTCGATACCGCTGTTCATGGCGGGCGTGGTGATCTACCTGTTCTTTGCCACCGCCATCGGCATATTCCTGGGCACCGTCGCGCGATCGATGCCGCAACTCGGCCTGCTGTACATGCTGGTCTACCTGCTCATGAACATGCTGTCGGGTGGCAATACGCCGCTGCAAAGCATGCCGCCATGGATCGCGACCGTCATGCAAGCTTTCCCCTCGACGCATTTCGTGTCTTTCGCGCAGGCGATCCTGTATCGCGGAGCCGGCCTGGACATCGTCTGGCCGCAGTTCCTGGTGGTGGGACTTGTCGGCGGAGTGTTCCTGGGCCTTG
>CAIXDS010000273.1 GCA_903918195.1 uncultured Acetobacteraceae bacterium
GGTTACGAGCGGCCGCTGGTGACCTTCTCATCGAGAGTTCAATTGGATGGCCTGCCGTTGTCCTGGAGCGCGGTTTGGCGCGTTGTGGTCCACCGCTAACGTCCGGATATCACACATGAACTTTCCGGACGGACACTAAGTTCCGTACCGTCGAGAGGCCTCGCTTTCCTTCTGAGACATCCGCTTATTCGCCACCGCTCAGTGGCCGGTGGCACCCGCGCCGAACGGACCCTCCATGCCGGAAGCGCCGCATACCATTCTTTCAAGCGCTCGGCTATCCTGGGCTTCGTACGATACAAAACGCCCGAAATTTTCCCTTGACGCAGAGTTGGAATAGACGGAGGACAAAAGAATTGGCCTCGGCAGGATATCGATAGATGTTTATGGCAGCGCCGGCAAATCCAGCGTGTGAGCTTGCACTGTTTGATCTTGTCCTCGAAATGGTTGAGCAGCAGCAAGACTTCGACCGTCCGTCGTTCGAGCAGTATTTCGATCGCCTGCTGAAAAGCGCCCTCGCCGTCGCCGAGAATCCGAGTTCAGCCGGTAGCACGCTTACTCCAGAGGCGATCCAGTTGGCACTTGCGATCGCTCGCGATGGGCGTCTCGCCGAGGAGTTGAGGCGCTTGAAAGGCGCCCGTGATCTGTCGGCTGAATCTGCGGCGCGTATCCGAAAGAGCGTGGAGTTGCAGCTTGCTGCCTAAGGTTGATCTGCGACTGATCGTCAACGGACTCCGGCAGCTTTCGGTACTCCCTATTTTGATCCTGGTGTGTTGTCCTATAGCCAACACCTTTGCCGGGCCATTGATTTTGCTTTGCAAGCAACGCCACCACCGCCGCCGTTGGTGATGCGAAACCTTTCTCAGTGCACTTGGCTTGCATATCAGTATCTTTGTGGCAGTATATCCCGTGAAGCTCCCTACGAGGTTGAGTATTGCCTCAAGATTGCGCTTGGGACTTGGAGAAAGAAGCAATGCATAATCACAACCGGGCTGATTGATTTCCCTCACGGGTATTGTTTTTTGCAGGTAGATCCTTGGGAGTTTATTTTAGCGGCGTTGCCAGCATTTGATTCGCAGAATTTTACACCATCTCTGGTGCTCATAGGAGTTCCACGTCTTTATAAGAACAAACCAATTTTTTGTATTCCGCTGTATCATGAGCTGGGGCATTTCGTAGATCGTCACTGGGGAATCGCGAACTTGCTAGCTCTTACTAATATGTCGATTTCGTGGTCGCACTGGGCTGAATATTTTGCTGATGTTTTCGCTGCATCGTATGTCGGCGAAAGCAAAGTCCGTGCGCTCTCGGCGGTTGCTTCAGGTGCTGCTCCCAACCAATCCCATCCTGGTACTTCTGATCGAATTCAAGTCATTGAGGCATTCCTTGCAGGCCGACCAGATCTGCGGCTTGACGCAATATACGCAGCGCTCGCTCGACTGGGGGCACCGCCACTGGTGCGGCGCTTTCAAACGCCGGATATTGCTCCCGCCTTCGACGACTTACGGACGTTTAGCTTGCAATCAGACGAACAAGTTCATGGACTCTTCAATGCAGCATGGCTATACTTTGAGCGCTGCATAACAAACGGGACGGTGCCATGGTCGTCGTCGCCGCCGCATGAAGGAGATGTTGAAACAATCGTGAACAACCTGACTGAAAAGACTTTGCGAAATTACGCTATCGTGAGGCAATGGAATAATGCAGCTTCTGCTACGCCATGAATTGGTGACCCGAATGGGTTCGAAAGGGCCACAATCTCTGTTTATTGATCCAATTCTGGATCAGAATCAAATCGGGGAAGTTAGCGTAGATTTGAGGCTTGGTTATGATTTTTTAGTTTCTATATTCACAAGAAAATCATTTATTTCGGTTGACTCTGCATTAGAGGATTTTCGGTCCATAGAGTCATATTTTCAGCCAACGCGGCGTGATGTCGGTGATAGATTTATACTTTATCCAAATCAAGTTGTTTTGACGACTACGTTTGAATATGTTGCGGTTCCAAATGACCTCGTGGTAGATATTTGTCCGCGTAGTAGCTATTCGAGGTTGGGAGTTCATTTTGGAGGAATGATACAGCCCGGCTATAGGGGGTGCTTACCTCTCGAACTAATTAATCTCGGCAACAATCCAATTGAGTTAATAGTGGGAAGCCGCATCGCGCAATGCAGGTTTTCAGTTACAAGCTCTGGATCAAATTACGATAGTTCAACATCACCAAGAAAATACGTCGGGACCACCCGCCCAACTGTATCACGCGCGCCAAGTGATGAGGACATCGCACTGCTGACTGCGGCTAGGCGCGTAAGGTGATTGCCCTACTGTTCTGGCTTGCATGCTTTTTGCCTTCGGCGGCTTTTTCTTGCTTGGCATCAGGCTTGGCGGCTTGGGAATCGTCCGTTGCGTAGGTGCCTAATCGGCACCAGAGCCGGCCAGTCAGCGGCCCCGCTGGCACGCTTTGCTGGTGGCGAGACTGGCGGCCGGCGTAGCGGCGTGGAGCATCGGGCCCAATTGCGGCCATCCCCGACCGCTCCGGTCGCCTGGGTGGCCACGCTGCAATGTGCCCGGCAGGGCGACGACGACCGGCAGCTTGCCTACGACATCGGCACGCTGATCGGCTGCGCGATCGGGCAGAGGGTGGATCAGGCAGGGTTCTGAGCGGCGGTAAACCACGCCGGCAGGTTTGGCGCCGTCGAATGGTGCCGCCACCGACACCCCCCAAACGCCGCCCGTCCGTCACTCCCCTGACGAAAGTCGATTCATTTTCAGGCTCTCAGGCCGCCTTGCGCCGGCCGGCGGCGTAGGCGCGGCATGCCTCGCCGAAGGCGCGGAAAATCGCCATGCTGTCGGCGTTCCCGGCATAGTGCCATTCCGGATGCCACTGCACGCCGATTGCCCAGCCTGGCGCGGTGACCACCCGCACCGCCTCGATCGTCCCGTCCGGCGCGACCGCCTCCACGGCCAGACCCTCGCCCGGCCGGTCCAGCCCCTGTTCGTGCAGCGAGTTCACCTCGATCTCGGTTTTTCCCAGCATGCGCGCCAGATGCCCCGACAGCCGCACGCTGTGCTTGGGCCGGTAGCAATGCTCCACCGTGCCGGGCCCGGCGCTGTGGTCCAGGCGGCCGGGCAGGTCCTGCACCTGCTGGTGCAGCGTGCCGCCGAGCGCCACGTTCAGTTCCTGGATGCCGCGGCAGATCGCCAGCACCGGCAGGCCGCGCGCCAGCGCCGCACGGATCATCGGCAGGGTGGTGTTGTCGCGGTGCGGGTCGTGCGAATTGGGTGTCAGCGACTCCGCCACGCCGTAGCGGTGCGGCTCGACATTGCTCGGGCTGCCGGACAGCACCAGCCCGTCCAACCGGTCCAGCAGCGCCAGCATCCCTTCGCCGACCGGCGGCAGCAGGATCGGCATGGCCCCGGCCCCGCCGATCACCGCGGCACCGTAGCGCGACGGCGTGGCGTGCTGGATATGGCCACGCAGTTCCACGGTGCAGGCGGGAATTCCGACGACAATGCTCATGGCGGCACACACACATCCTGGATCGGGAGAAAACAATATAGAACGCGCTGTCGCCTTGGCAGGGGGATCATTGCGGCGCGGCCGTTTCCGTCACGGTCGCCATGCGTCGCACACATACCGGCTCCCGAGCCCCCGAGGACCTGTCATGACCCTCCGCATCGCCGCGTTGTCCGTGCTCTGCCTAGCCGCCGCACCCGCGCCCACACCGGCGCCGGTCCTGGCACTGCCCGGCGGCATCGAGCTGCGCCTGCCCGTGCCGGGGGCCTGCATCTCCTCGCCCTTCGGCGCCCGGCACGCCGTCGGTCCGCACGCCGCGCTGTTCCACAACGGCCTGGACCTGCCTGCCGCTGCCGGCACCTGGGTTGGCGCCGCCGCCGCCGGCCAGGTGGTTGCGGTGCGCCATCTGGGTTCCTCCGGCCTGGAACTTGACATCGCGCACGGACCGCCCGGCCAGGGGTTCCTGACCCGCTACGCCCATCTCGGCAGTGTTGCGCCCGCCATCGCCAGCGGCGTCGGGCGGGTCGCGGCCGGCGAGCGCATCGGCCGGATCGGACGCTCCGGCATCACCTACGGCACCCATTTGCACTTCGAACTGCACCTCGAAGGCCAAGCCGTCGATCCGGCTCCGTATCTGAGTGCAAAAAGTTGCGGACTGTAACGTTTACCTCTGGTTCATGGCTGCCATGCATGCTACGCGCCAGCCATGCAGAAATCGATCCGGTTCGTAACGATTGTCATCCCTTTCCTTGCCCTGCTGGCGGCACATGCCGCCGTGGCGGCGCCGCCCTGTTCGGACATGCTCATGCCCGTTCCTGACCTGAAAGCGGTCGGGCGCGGCTTCGTTCCGGGCGGGCATTCCGGCATCGACCTGCTGGCCCCGCAAGGCTCCCCGGTGCGGGCCGCCGCCGCCGGCACCGTCATCTACACCGGCCGTTTTTTCGGCTACGGCAACACGGTCGATGTCCGCCACCCGGACGACACCGTCACGCGCTATGCGCACCTGTCCGCCTTCGCCCCCGGCCTGCACCCGGGCAGCACGGTCGATGCCGGCTCCCTGCTGGGCAATGTGGGCGCCACCGGCCATGCCACCACGCCGCACCTGCATTTCGAGGTTCGGGTCGATGGCCACGCCGTCGATCCGAAGCCGGCGCTTGCTCTGGTTGCTTGCCTGCGCGCACCGCCATTCCGCGAGCCGATCGAGGAGGCGCGTGCGCCGGAGGAGGAGCGGGGCGGCTGGGCCAGGTAAGGAAGGCCAGTTAGAACCCATTCGTTTTAAGGGTTTTGGGAAGAGGGGGGTGAGGAGATGCTGCGGCCCCTCCTCACCCCCCTCTTCCCAAAATTCTTAAAGTGATGGGGTCCAGGGGCCTCTCGGCCCTTGGCGGGTCCAGGGCAGAGCCCCATAGGCACTAAGATAGCTGCTGTATCGGGTAATTGACCGCCTGTCTTCGCGTTCGCTTTGGGTTTGCCAGGCGCTTGTGCAAGCTGGGGGAAGCTCTGTTGATGGCGCCCAGCGTAATCGATGGAACGATGGCCGCGATGAGGGCGGCCAGGGCGAGTTGTGACAGGCGCCACAACGAACTGGTCTGACCCGCGTCAACAAGCGCCTGAGGGGAAAGATTCCAGGACATCCTGGCTGAGGTCGTCGCAGAGCAGCGCCACAATCAGGTGGGCATACAGCCAA
>CAIXDS010000274.1 GCA_903918195.1 uncultured Acetobacteraceae bacterium
CATCTCCTCACCCCCTCTTCTCAAAATCCTTCAAACGAATGGGTTCTAAGGGCTCCGCCCTTAGCGGGGTCCAGGGGCAGAGCCCCTGGCCTTCCTTCCCCCGATTCGCTTGCGCGCAAGCCCGCCGCGGCTGATAGTTTAGCGATGCGTCCGTTGCGTCCCGTCAAGTGAACATTCTCGCCCCACCGCGCGCGCGCCTCGGTATCGAGGTGGTGCACGATCTGGTGTGCCCCTGGTGCTACCTCGGGCTGCGCCGGCTGCTGCGCACGCTGCGGCGGCGGCCGGACCTGCTGACCGACATCTCCTGGCGGCCGTTCCTGCTCAACCCGGACATGCCGCGCGCCGGCCTGCCGCGCGCCGACTACGTGGTGCGCAAGTTCGGCGGCGAGGAACGGGCGCGGCGGCTGTATGCCTCGATTACCGAGATCGGCCGGGCGGAGGGGCTGCAGTTCCGTTTCGACCGCATCCGCCGCACGCCGTCATCGGTGGATGCGCACCGGCTGGTGCGCTGGGCCTCGGCCTACGGGCGCGGCGCGGAAGTGGTGGAAGCGCTGTTCGCGGCGCATTTCACCGATGGACGCGATATCGGCGACACCCATGTGCTGACCGATGTGGCGCTGGCCTGCGGGCTGGACGGACCAGCGGCGCGCGGCTTCCTGACCGGTGACACCGAGATCGATGCGGTGCACGCCGAGAACCTGCGTGCGCACCGGCTGGGCATCAACGGGGTGCCGTGCTTCGTCATCGGCGGGCGGCACGCCATCGCCGGGGCGCAGGAGCCGGAAGTGATCGAACGGCTGCTGGACGTGGCGGTGGTCGAGGCCGCCGAGGGGTAACGCGCGCCGCCGCCCCTTCCCGCCCCCGCCGTGAAGGATGCGGGAAGCGGGAAGAAGCTGCGACGCCAGCCTGAACCGGCGTTACAAAGCGCGCGCCATCCCCAGCTCGGCGCGCACGATCGCCGCGTCGAACATGGCCAGCACCTCGGCATGGCTCACCGAGTCATTCATGCTCTCGACCGAGTGATGGCCGTGCATGCGGGCCACCTGCAGCAATGCGCCGGCGGCATCGCGGCGCACGCCGCGCCAGGCGGTGCGGCCGGCGGCCTGCAGCGCGCCCATGGCGCAGTGCCGGCCGTGCCGCACATAGGCCCCTTGCAGCCAGTTCGCCTCGTCGGCGATCAGGGCCCGCGCCTCGCCCAGCAAGGCCACCGCGGTGGCGGGCTGGCCCCGGCCCGAGGCGTCTCGCAGACGGTCGCGGAGGCTGCGCCAGACCCCGCGAAGTGACCACGCCGGCGCATTCGCCAAGCGTGCGGTCTGGTCGATCGGGAAGCCGACCGTATCGAACGGCATGGGTTGGTCCCTCCGTATGTTTCCCCATCCCGACGTCAGCACGAAAGCGGCTGGCGAAAAGCGACCTTACGGAAACGTGATGCGCCGTTCATCCACGGCTACGCCGCCTTCCCCTGCGCGGCCAGCCGGTTAAGGTTCGCCACCACGTCGCGCGCTACCCGCACCCGCTCGGCGAGCGTCATTTCGCGCACGATGGCCAGCTTGTGGTCCGGACGCAGCCGGATGGCGCCGCCCCGGCTCGACAGCCAGCTCACCAGCCCCGCCGGGTTGCGGAACGCGTTGCCGCGGAAGCCGACCACCATGCCCTTCGGCCCGGCCTCCAGCTTCTCCACCCCGGCCGCGCGGCAGGCACGCTTGAGCGAGACCACCTGCAGCAGGTTGTCCACCTCCTCGGGCAGCTTGCCGAAGCGATCGACCAGTTCGGCCGCCATCGCCTCGCTCTCGGCGTCGGTGGCCAGGTTGCCGATGCGGCGATACAGGCCGAGCCGCACCGGCAGGTCGCGCACATAGGTCTCGGGGATCAGCACCGGCAGGCCGAGGCCGATATTGGGCGTCCAGTCGCGGTCCTCGGCGCGGTGGCGGCCTTTTTCGGCCTTCATCTCGGCCACCGCATCCTCCAGCATCTGCTGGTACAGCTCGATGCCGACCTCGCGGATATGGCCGCTCTGCTCGTCGCCCAGCAGGTTGCCGGCGCCGCGGATGTCGAGGTCGTGGCTGGCCAGCGTGAAGCCGGCGCCGAGCGCATCGAGCGAATGCATCACGTTCAGCCGCTTCTCGGCCGCCGCACTCAGGCGGTGCAGCTGCGGCCAGGTCAGATAGGCATAGCCGCGCTGCTTGCCGCGCCCCACCCGCCCGCGCAGCTGATACAGCTGCCCCAGGCCGAACATGTCGGCGCGATGGATGACCAGCGTGTTCACCGCCGGCATGTCGAGCCCGCTTTCGACGATGTTGGTGGACAGCAGAATGTCGAATTTGCCGTCGCCGAACTCGGTCATCACCCGTTCCAGCTCGGTCGGCGCCAGCCGGCCATGCGCCTGCACGGTGCGCGCTTCCGGCACGATCTCGGCCAGCCGCTCGGCCATGCGGCCAAGATCCTCGATGCGCGGCACCACGCAGAACACCTGCCCGCCGCGGAACCGCTCGCGCTGGATGGCCTCGCGGATCACCACCGCGTCGAACGGCATGATGAAGGTGCGCACCGCCAGCCGGTCCACCGGCGGGGTGGCGATGATGCTCATCTCCCGCACCCCGGTCAGCGCCAGTTGCAGGGTGCGCGGAATCGGCGTGGCGGTCAGCGTCAGCACGTGCACGTCGGCCTTCAGCGCCTTCAGCTTCTCCTTGTGGGCGACGCCGAAATGCTGCTCCTCATCGACGATCAGCAGGCCGAGCGCGGAAAACGTGATTCCCTTGGCCAGCAGCGCATGCGTGCCGATAACGATGTTCACGCTGCCATCGGCGAGGCCGCGGCGGACCTCGGCCGCTTCCTTCGCGGTCACCATGCGCGAGAGCTGCGCCACGGTGACCGGCAGCCCCTGGAAGCGGGCGGAAAACACCCGGAAATGCTGGCGTGACAGCAGCGTGGTGGGCACCACCACCGCCACCTGGCTGCCCGACATGGCGGCCACGAACGCCGCCCGCAGCGCCACCTCGGTCTTGCCGAAGCCGACATCGCCGCAGATCAGCCGGTCCATCGGCCGCCCGGAGGACAAATCCTCCAGCACATCGGCGATGGCGCGCGCCTGGTCCTCGGTCTCGGCATGCGGGAAGCGGGCGCAGAATTCGTCCCAGGCGCCCTCGGCCGGCGCCATCACCTCGGCATCGCGCAGCTTGCGCGCAGCCGCCACCCGGATCAGCTCGCCCGCCATGTCGCGAATGCGCTGCTTCATCCGCGCCTTGCGGGTCTGCCACGACACGCCGCCCAGCTTGTCGAGCGCCACCCCGGCGGCATCGCTGCCGAAGCGGCTGAGCACTTCGATGTTCTCGACCGGCAGGAACAGCTTTTCCCCCGCGTCGTAGAGCAGGCGCAGGCAGTCGTGCGGAGCGCCGTTGACCTTGAGCGTCTCCAGCCCCTCGTAGCGGCCGATGCCGAAATCCTGATGCACCACCAGGTCGCCCTCGGCGATCTCGGTGGCCTCGGCGATGAACTGGTCGGCCCGCTTGCGCCGGCGCGGCGGGCGGGAAATGCGCTCGCCCAGCAGGTCCTGTTCGGAGACGAAGGCCCATTTGCCGACCCCCGGATAGTCGGCGACGAAGCCGCGCTCCAGGCCGAGCGTCACCAGGGCAACGGTTCCCGCCCGCACCTTGCCCGCCTTCTGCCAGTCATCGGCGGCCTCGGCGGCGAGGCCATGCTCGGCCAGCAGGTGGCCGATGCGGTCGCGCGAGCCGCGGGTCCAGGCGGCAACCGCGATGCGTCGCCCCTCGGCGGTCCAGCGATCGGCCTGGGCGCGCAACTGGTCGAACACATTGGCCCCCGGGCCGGCGCCCGATTGGGCGAATATCGGCCCCGGACGGCCGCCGCCATCCACGCCGGTCGCCCCTTCCGGCCGGGCGAACGGCCCAAACCCGAACACCGGGCCGGTGGAAAACATCGCCTCCCAGCCGGCACGGTCGAGATACAGCCGGTCCGGCGGCAGCGGGCGATACGGCACCTCACCGTCGCGCGGCGGGGCGCGGCGGGCGTTGTAATGGTCGGCGATCATCTCCAGCCGGGAGGTCAGCACGTCCTCGGCCTGATAGTCCTGGCTGCAGGAGACGCCGGGCATATAGTCCAGCAGCGTTTCCATGCTCTGGTGGAACAGCGGCACCCAGTGTTCCATGCCGGGATGGCGCCGCCCCTCGGAAATCGAGAGATAGATCGGGTCCGTGGCCGCGCCCTGGCCGAACGCCTCCCGCCAGCCGGTGCGGAAGCGCGCGACCGAAGCCTTGTCGAGAAACACTTCCGACACCGGGCGCAGCGCCACCTGCTTCAGCCGCGCGCCGCTGCGCTGGCTGGCCGGGTCGAAGGCGCGGATGCTCTCGATGGTGTCGCCGAACAGATCCAGCCGCACCGGGTCGGGCAGGCCGGCCGGGAACATATCGACAATGCCGCCGCGCACCGCATACTCGCCGGGCTCCATCACGGTGCCGGCACGGCCGTAGCCATTGGCTTCGAGAAACCGCACCAGCCGGTCGGGATCGACCGTGCCGCCCTCGGCGAGCGACAGGCTGGCACCATGGAACACGTGCCGCGGCGGCACGCGCTGCACCAGCGCGTTCACCGTGGTCAGCACGATGCGCGGGCCGGACAGCTTCTCCAACAGCCGGGCCAGCGTGGCGATGCGCTCGCTGACCAGCTGGGGATTGGGGGAAACACGGTCGTACGGCAGACAATCCCAGGCCGGGAACCGCAACAGCTCGGCCTCAGGCGCGAAAAATGCCACCGACTCGGCGAGCCGGGCGACGCGCGCATCGTCGCGACACACATGCAGCAACGGACCGGCATGCTCGCGCGCGCGCCTGGCGAGCAGCACGGCATCCCAGCCTTCGGGGGCGCCGAAGACCGGGGTCATGGGTACGCCGGAAAGCAAGCAAGGCCAGGGGCTCTGCCCCTGGACCCCGCCAAGGGCCGAGAGGCCCCTGGACCCCATTCGTTTATAGGTTTGCCGGGAGAGGGGGGTGAGGAGATGCATCGGCCCCTCCTCACCCCCCTCTCCCAGCAAACCTCCAAGTGATGGGGTCCAGGGGCCTCTCGGCCCTTGGCGGGTCCAGGGCAGAGCCCTGGCCTTACTTCCTTTTCTGGCGCCCCCATCACCGGCTCCAAGGCGCCAGCGCGAAGGCGCGGATGGCCTGCATGGTGGGCGAGTCGATCTCCTGCGGGATCGGCCGGCGGCCGGTCAGCCAGTCGGCAAGGTCGGCGTCGGACAGGTCCATGACCTGTTCGAGCGCATCCATTTCGCTCTCTGTCATGGCACCGATATGGCGGCGCACGTAGCCGCCGATCAGCAGGTCGTTCTCGTAGCTGCCGCGGTGGGTGGCGCGGTAGAGCAGGCGGCGGCGGCGCGTGTCGAGCGGGGTCAGGGCTGGTTCGGTCATCGGGAGGGTCATATAGACTCCGGCCTGGACAGTGTCAGCCCATGCACCCACCCACGCCATCACCGATTCCGGCCAGCCTGTGCGCCCCGCTGTTCGAACCGCTGACCGCCCTGCGCGGCGTGGGCGAGACGGTGGCGGCGCTGATCGCGCGCGCCGCCGGCGGCACGCGGGTGATCGACCTGCTGTTCCACCTGCCGGAAAGCTGGATCGACCGCCGCGCGCGCACCACCATCGCCGACGCGGTGCCGGGGGCGCTGGCGACGATCGAAGTGGAAGTGGTGCGCATCGACCCACCGGGCAGCGCGCGCCAGCCCACCAAGGTGGTGGTGACGGATGGCAGCGGGTTCGCCGATCTGGTGTTCTTTCAGCGCTTTCCAACGGCGAAGCTGCCGAAAGGAGGGCGGGTGCTGGTGTCGGGCCGGTTCGACGACCGCCGGCAGATCGTGCATCCCGACCATATCGTGCCTGCCGACCGCGCGGAGGGGCTGCCCTGGATCGAGCCGGTATGGGGCCTGACAGCGGGGCTGTTCCCCTGGCACCTGCGCAAACCGGTGGCACAGGCGCTGGAGCGCATTCCGGACCTGCCGGAGTGGCACGATCCGGCGCTGCTGGCGCGGGAGAAATGGCCCGGGTTTGCCGAGGCGCTGCACCTGCTGCACGCGCCGCAGGCGCCGCCCCCACCGGGGGCGCGGCGGCGGCTGGCCTATGACGAGCTGCTGGCCGGCCAGATCGCCCTGGCCTTCCTGCGCCGGCGCGTGCGCGACCGGCCGGGCCGGGCGCTGACCGGCGACGGGGCGCTGCGGGCGCAGGCGCTGGCGACGTTCGGGCTGCCGCCGACCGAGGCGCAGCTTGCGGTGCTGGCGGAGATCGACGCCGATCTGGCGGCCCCGCGGCGGATGCTGCGGCTGCTGCAGGGCGATGTGGGCTCCGGCAAGACCTTGGTGGCGGTGCTGGCCATGCTGCGGGCGGTGGAGGCCGGCGCGCAGGCGGCGCTGATGGCGCCAACGGAGATTCTCGCGCGCCAGCACCATCGTACCCTTGAACGCATCTGCCCGGTCCCCTGCGCCCTGCTGACCGGCTCGGTAACCGGAAAAGCCCGCGCCGCCGTGTTGGAGGGGCTGGCGGATGGCAGCATTCCCATTGTGGTCGGCACGCACGCGCTGGTGCAGGACGGGGTGGTGTTCCACGACCTCGGGCTGGCGGTGATTGATGAGCAGCACCGGTTCGGCGTGGAGCAGCGGCTGCGCATGGGCGACAAGGGGGTGGCCGCGGACGTGCTGGTCATGACCGCCACGCCGATCCCGCGCACGCTGCTGCTGACCCAGTGGGGCGAAATGCAGGTCAGCCGCCTGACCGGCAAGCCGGCCGGGCGAAAGCCGGTGCGCACCACGCTGCACTCGCTGGCGACGCTGCCGGACGTGGTGGGCGGGGTGGCGCGGGCGCTGGACGGCGGGGCACGTGTGTACTGGGTGTGCCCGATGGTGGCCGAAAGCGAACTGATCGACCTGGCCGCCGCCGAGGCGCGTTTTGCCGAGCTGCAGGCGCGGTTCGGCCCGCTGGTGGGGCTGGCGCACGGGCAGCAGGACAGCGCGGTGCGCGAGGCCGCACTGGCGGATTTCGCCGCCGGGCGGACGCGGCTGCTGGTGGCGACCACGGTGATCGAGGTCGGCGTCGATGTGCCGGAGGCGAGCGTGATGGTGATCGAGCACGCCGAGCGGTTCGGGCTCGCCCCGCTGCACCAGTTGCGCGGGCGCGTCGGGCGCGGCCAGGATGCGAGTTTCTGCCTGTTGCTGCATGCTGACGGGCTGACCGAAACCGGGCGGCGGCGGCTGCTGCTGCTGCGCGACACCGAAGACGGGTTCCGCATCGCCGACGAGGATTTCCGCATCCGCGGCGGCGGTGACCTGCTGGGCACCCGCCAGGCCGGCCTGCCCGGCTGGCGGCTGGCCGACCCGGCCGAGGACGAGGGGCTGCTGCACATGGCCGATCAGGACGCGGAACTGCTGGTGCAGAAGGACCCGAAGCTGGAGAGCAAGCGCGGCCGGGCGGTGCGGGTGCTGCTGTATCTGTTCGAGAAGCGCGAGGCGTTCCGGACGTTGCGGGCCGGGTAACGGGGCCGCTGAGCGGGCAAATAGCCTCCGGTCAGCGCCGGGCCAGTCAATACCCGCCTTGCTTCCGCCTGAACGCGAAACCCGTTCTTAACGTGCACCCCGCATCCTGCGCACAGGACCAGCGCAAGCGCGGACACATGACGACAGAGCTCGCCGAAGACCTTGCGTATGTGCGCCTCGACGCCGGGACGCGCGCCACCGACGACATCCGCACCCAGGTCAGCGCCGTGCAAGGCGTGGTGGGGCAAATCGCGACGGCGATGGGCGAAATCGCGCATACCGTCGACCGGGTGCGCGAGGCGACCGCCGCAATTGCCGGCGCCGTGGAAGAACAGAGCGCCGTCACCCAGGAGATCAGCCGCTCGGTCGCCTCCGCCGCTGCCGGCGCCGGCAGCGTCAGAGATGGCGCACGCGAGATGCAGGCGGTGGCCGATCGCACGGCGCACAACGCCCGCGGCGTGGCCGCAAGAGCGCCGCGTAACACGAGGGCGCAGGTGCCTGCGGTTTGACCTGGGTCAATGCGTGCCGATGACAAACGTTGCAGTGTGGGACTGTCACATATGGGGATCACCCGGAGTGGTGACTGCCCAGTGTGGCAGTTGCAAGGGGAGAACACCAATTGCATCGACACCCGTAGAAGTGAAGAAAACCGAGCCGGCCCCGGTGCCCGATATCTGGCAGAATTTCCGCACCGAGATGGACCGGCTGTTCGACCGGTTCGGGTTCGGCGTTCCGTCGCTGTCGCGCATGTTCATGACACCGCCCGGCTTCACGGCCCCCGCCCTCACCGTGTCGGCACCCGCCGTGGAAATCAGCGAGGATAACAATGCCTGGCGCCTGACCGCCGAACTGCCCGGCCTGGCCGAAAAGGACGTTGAGGTGGTGCTGGCCGACGACGTGCTGACCCTGCGCGGCGAAAAGAAGCAGGAGCGTGAGGAGAGCGGCACGAACTTCCATATCTCCGAACGCAGCTACGGCAGCTTCGCCCGCAGCTTCGTCCTGCCGGAAGGCGTCGATCGCAACGGCATCGGCGCGGCATTCGCCAAGGGCGTGCTGACCGTCACGCTGCCGAAGAAGCCGGAAGCGAAGGTCGAGGAGAAGCGCATCGAGGTGAAGGCAACCACCTGACGGCCCTGCGCAAAGGGGGTGGGCGCAAAGGGGCGGGACCGCAAGGTCCCGCCCCTGCCTCGGTTTCTGCTCGGCCAGCGCAGGGCGGTGGGATGGGGCATGCCCGGCGGATGATCGCCAGATTGTGTCCTGCATCGTCACGCGGCGACCGCTCTGTGGCGTGGCAGATAGCGGCAAGTTCATTCACTTTTCGTCTGGAATCGGATACCATATCTGGGTGTTCCCTGAACTGCGGCGAAGCGTTTTGGCGGACCAGCGTATCGGCTTCACCCGCACCGGAGTCGGAGGAGGCGATGTCGGCAGCAATGGTTCGGCAGAATCGGATGGCACGGCTCTGGCGAAGGCCCGCACTATGGGTGGCAATGCTTGCGCTGTTCGCCGGGTGCTATGTCGGCGGCCCCTTCCTCACGCTGTGGCGGATCACCCGGGCACTCGACGGCGGCGACGTCGCCGTGTTGCAATCCCTGGTTGACTGGACTGCGGTCCGACAGGGCTTGAAGGATGACATTGCCGAGGGCGTGATCGGCATGCCGCAGCAGACGCTGGTGGCGAGCAATACCCTGCCGCCATTCGGCGCCAGCTTCATCAGCGGCATCGCCGGCACGGAGGTTGACCGCTCCGTCACCCCGGAGGGTCTGTTGCAGGCGGCCCGGCAGATTGATCCGCTGCCCGGCGCCGCGGCCGAAATGCCCTTCCCCGCCATCGTCCATGCCGGCTTCACCGCGCCGACGCAGTTCGACCTGCACCTGCGCGGCATCTGCCAGGACTCGGGCGAGGAACCGCTGCACCTCCGCCTCGCCCTTCACGGCGGCGGCTGGCAGGTGGTGCGCGTGTGGGTGTCGCAGGACCTGATGGAGTGCGCGTCGTCGCCCACGTGACGGGTGCGGTCCCTCCTGGCGTGGATCTTCAGTCGTAGACGAGGCTGATCGTTTCAGCCACCAGCGCCGGGCGGGAGCCGCCCTCGATCTCCACCGTCGCCTCAATGGTCAGACGCACCCCGCCCCGGAGAGGTTCCACCTGCTTCAGCACCTGATGCAAGCGCACGCGCGCGCCGGATGGCACCGGCGCGGTAAAACGCAGCTTGTTGGCGCCGTAGTTGATGCCGCGCGCGCGCTGGCGGATGCGGGTAATGCCGGCGGCCAACCGCGGCAGCAGCGACAGCGTGAGATAGCCGTGCGCGACGGTGCGCCCGCCCGGCATCTCGCGCTTCGCCCGCTCGACGTCCATATGAATCCATTGGTGGTCGCCGGTGGCATCGGCGAAGGCGTCGATCATTGCCTGGTCGATGGTGACCCAGTCGCTGGTGCCAAGATGCTGGCCCACGTACTCCGCCAGGTCAGCGGCGCGTTCGACCTCCAGCATGGCTTGGCCCCTCCGTGTCTTGCGTCACCCGCCGCGGTTACGCCTCGATCTTCACATATTCGTAGTCGCCCGGCTTGTTGTCGATGCCGGCTTTCGGCGGCGCGATCCACGGCGCGAAGTCGCCGGCAGCGTGCACCGGGCGCATCAGGCTGCCCAGATAGGCGTTGTCGTCGGCGGACGGAAGAAAAGCATCGCGGCGCGCCTGCCAGCTTGCAGCATCCAACAGCCGACCTTCGGGGTCGGTCTCGACCGAGGTGAATTCGCCGATGCGACGGTTGAAGGCCACGTGCGGAAGTGCCAGGCGAAAAGCACAGTCGTTGCGTTCGATCAGCTTGTTCCAGCGGGTGATGCCGCCTTCGCAATCGTCCACGTAGTCATCGCGCAGCCGCATGTTCAGCGCCGACAGCGCCGGCACGTCTTCGCGCACGATCACGCCATCGCGCAAGCGCAGCACCGGATAAGTGGCAGTCAGCAGTTGATGATCGTCGGTCAGCTTGTCCTCGCGGTAACGCCCTTTCAGGCCCGCATTGAACGCATTCGCCGCGTTGGTCGATATTTCGTTGCCGAACAGGTCGAGCGTGAGCGAGAAATGCAGGTTGATCTTCTTCTGCACCGTCGGCAGATCAATCACCCCCAGCGCCCGCACGCGTTCGCTGTCGGTCGGGTCGCCGATGCCGGCTTCCCGCATGGCCTGGCAGGTGCGCTCGATGATGCGGCCCACGCCGGATTCGCCCACGAACATGTGATGCGCCTCCTCGGTCAGCATGAAGCGGCAGGTGCGGCTCAGCGGGTCGAAGCCAGACTGCGCCAGCGCGGCCAACTGCATCTTGCCGTCGCGGTCGGTGAAATGGGTGAACATGAAGAAGCTGAGCCAGTCCGGCGTGGCCTCGTTGAAGGCACCGAGCATGCGCGGCGTGTCCTGGTGGCCGGAGCGGCGGCGCAGCAACTCCTCGGCCTCCTCGCGGCCGTCTTTGCCGAAGTATTTCTGCAGCAGATAGACCATGGCCCATAAATGGCGCCCCTCCTCCACATTCACCTGGAACAGGTTGCGCATGTCGTACAACGAGGGGGCGGTGGCACCGAGATGGCGCTGCTGCTCGACCGAGGCCGGTTCGGTATCACCCTGGATCACCAGCAGGCGACGCAGCATGGCGCGGTATTCGCCCGGCACGTCCTGCCAGGCGGGCTCGCCCTTGTGGTGGCCGAACGGGATGGTGCGGCCTTCCACCTTCGGCGCCAGCAGGATTCCCCATTTGTAGTCAGGCATCTTCACGAAGCCGAACTTCGCCCAGCCCTCCGGATCGACACCGACCGCCGTGCGCAGATAGACGAGACTGTCCTGGAACCCTTCCGGTCCCATGTCCTTCCACCAGTCGATATAGCCGGGGTGCCAGGTTTCCAGCGCGCGGCGCACGCGCGCATCCTGGTTCAGCCCGACATTGTTCGGGATCAGACCGTCATAGTCGACGTCCAGGTTTTCCAACATTGTTCCCTCCCGTTTGTTATGTGCGCCGCCAGTCGTAATCGGGCTTCACGCCGCTGCCGTAGCGGCCGAGCGCGCCGGTTTCGCCGACGGCGTTGGCGCGCTGGAAAATCCAGTTCTGCCATGCGGTCAGACGGCCGAAGATGCGCGTCTCCATCGTCTCCGGCCCGGCAAAGCGCAAATTGGCCTCCATGCCGGTCAGCGCGTCGGGCGAAAAACTCGCGCGCGCTTCCAGCAGCATGCGCACCTCGTCGTCCCAGTCCACCTCGTCGAACACCTGCGTCACGAGGCTCATTTCATCTGCCGCCTCGGCATTCAGCGCCGTTCCGGTTTTCTCCAGCGCTGCGGCCAGACTCCCGGGCTCGCCCAGAAAGCGGGTCTGCAGGCGCGTGAGACCGTTCGCCATCGGGCAGGCGCCAAAATTCAACGTCGAAAGAAACATCGCGGCCGGACCATGGGTGTCGCCGCTGCGTCTGCCGCTGAACATGACCGAACGGTCGGCGGCAAAAGCCAGTTCCGCCAGCGTGCCGGCGAAGCAGCTTCCCGGCTCGATCAGCGCGATCAGGCTGCGCGCGGTCATATCCAGACGCTTGAGCACGCGCTTGAGATAATGGCGCATCTCGCGCACCAGCCAGTCGCTGCCATGGGCTTCCAGCAGCGCGTCGGCCGCCAGCACCGAAAGCGGGTCGCCCTCGGTGCGCAGCACGAACACGCCGAGGTCCGGTTCGTTCAGGCGCAGATGTAAAATAGCATCGTCCAGTTCGCGCGCCACCAGCAGCGGCCAGAAGGCATCGCCCGCTGCGTGAATCCCGGCGAGGTCGGCGGGCAGCGCTGCTTGCGGCCCCAACACGGTGATGTCGGCCCGGCGGCCGGCACGGTGCAGCGCCACGCGCACATGCGAATAGGTCGCCGCATCGTCCGTGAAAGAACGCTGCAACGGACCGAGCACAATCCCGCGAGCATCGGCCGGCCGGTCGGACCGCGCCGCCGTTTCCCGCGCGCGGGCCTGCACGGTCGCCTCGAACGAAGACGGCGGCACCACCTCGTCCACCAGGCGCCATTGCACGGCGCGCTTGCCGCGCACGCCTTCCTCGGTGGTGCAGAAAAGGTCGGCGAGGTCGCGGCGCACCCGGCGCTTATCGGTCAGCCGCGTCAGCCCGCCGGTGCCGGGCAGCACGGCCAGCAGCGGCGTCTCCGGCAGCGACACGCCGGAGCGGCGATCATCCACCAGAATGATATGCTCGGCGGTCAGCACAAGTTCATAACCGCCGCCGGCCGCGGTGCCGTTCACCGCGCACAGCCAGCTCTGCCCCGAATTCGCGCTGGCATCCTCGATGGACATCCGCGTCTCGTTGGTGAACTTGCAGAAATTCACTTTATGAACATGACTGGCGCGGCCGAGCATGCGGATATTGGCGCCGGCGCAAAACACCCCCTCGCGCGCCGAGCGCAGCACCACTGCGCCCACCTCGGGATGCTCGAAGCGCAGCCGCTGCACGGCATCAGCAAGTTCGATGTCCACCCCGAGATCGTAGGAGTTGAGCTTCAGCTCAACGCCTTCAAACAGGCTGCCGGCGGGGTCGACGTCCATCACCAGTTCGGCCACCCGCCCATCGAAACGCAGCTTCCAGTGGCGGTAGCGCGACGGATGCGTCTGGAAATCGATGCGCGTCATTGCACGCGGCCCCCCTGAACTGACAGGCTTCACGATAAGGCCACGATCGCCGGCGACCAAGGCGAATAAGGGTTCATTCACCCAGCGCGCGCCTGACAAAATCCGCGATGGCCGGGCGCGCCAGATCGGGCGCCTCCAGATGCGGCGCATGCCGCGCGCCGGGCACCAGCAGCACCTCAACCGGCCCGGGCGCGAGATTCGCCGCCGCCTCGGCCTGCGCCACCGTGCCGTACGGATCGTCCTCGCCCTGCACCACCAGAGTGGGCAGGCGCAGTAACTTCAGGTCCGCGGTCAGGTCGAAGCCGGTGACGAACGCCGGATCGAGCCAGGCGCGGTTCCAGCCCCAGAACGCGTGGTCCACATGGTCGTGGTAGCGCGCCAGCTTGGTGCGGAACTCGCCTTCCTGGTAGGCCTCGCGCGCCTGCGCGATCGCCGCCAGCCCCATCGCCTCGGTAAAGAAATGCGGTGCGATCAGCACCAGCCCGGCGATGCGCACATCCACACCATTCGCCCCGTACAGCGCGGCGATGGAGCCGCCATCGGAATGCCCGACCAGCACGGCGCGGCGGACACCCGCCGCATCCAGCACCCGCCGCAGCACGTTCGCGGCCTCGCGCCGCATGTAGTCGAGCGGCCAGGGCGGCGGATTGGCGTCCGAACGTCCGTAGCCCAGGCGGGACCAGGCAAACACGCCGTATCCGGTGGTGGCGGCGAGCCAGGCCGGAAAATCGCGCCACAGCGCCACGCAGCCCAGCCCCTCATGCAGCAGCACCAGCGTGGGCGCCTCCCCGGCGGGCTTGCCCCACCAGGCGGCTTCCAGTTCCCCCTCATCCAGGCGGATTCGTATGTCCCGTGCTTCCTCGGTCATGACGTCTTCTCCGTGCGTGCGTTCCCCGTTCTGCCGCCGCTCGCCTGGTTGCGCAACGGCACGGCAGTGCCGCCGTGGTTGTGCCCGGACGCCGGGTTTCCTATCCTCCCCCGGGCCTCGAAGCAGGGAAAGAGCCATGTCCCGCATCCGCGACATCACGCTGGTCCCGGTCGCCCATGCGATCGACCCGGCCCAGGCGTACGGCACGGCGCGTGGACTCACGCCGTCGCGCGGCGCCTCGCTGGTGCTACTGCAAACCGAAGACGGCGTGCAGGGGCTGGGCGAGGCAAGCGGCCCGGCCGCCGTCACCCGCGCCTATCTCGACATCGTGAAGCCTGACTTCATCGGCACCAGCGTGTTCGCCCAGCGCGGCGTAGCGCAAACGATCCTGGCCCGGCCCGACCACATGGGCCTGCCCAATCCGCTGGTGGCGCTGCTCGGCGGCATCGACATCGCCGCCCATGACGCCATGGGAAAGCTGCTCGGCATCTCAGTCGCCGACCTGATCGGCGGGCGCCAGCGCGAGCGCGTGCCGGTCTATGCCTCGGGCGGCTATTTCACCGCCGGCGACGACCAGGAGGCCGCCCTGGCGGTGCAACTGGAGCCGCTGCACAGCAGCGCCTTTCCCGCGTTCAAGATCAGGATCGGCCGCTCGGCGGAGGAAGATCTGTGGCGCGTGCGCATGGCGCGGCGGCTGGTGGGCGAGGGCAAGCTGCTCACCGTCGATGCCAACGGCGCCTACACCGCCGACGCCGCGCTGGAAAGCATGCGCCGCATGGCCCCCTTCGCGGTGCACTGGTTCGAGGACCCGCTGGCCCCGCAAGACTGGGGCGGTTACGCGGAACTCGCCCACCGCGCGCCCATGCCGGTGGCAACCGGCAAGGCGCTGCACACCGTGTCCGACCTCCGCCGCGCGATCGATGGGCGCCTGGCCGCGGTGCTGCAGCCCGACCTGACGCTGTGCGGCGGCTTCGAAGCAGCCCGCGCCGTGGCGGTGCTGGCGGCGGCGGAACATCTGCGCCTGTCGCCGCATTGCTGGGGAACCGGCATCGGGCTGGCCGTCGCGGTGCACTGGGTGGCCTCGCTCGCCCCCCATGGTCCCACCCCGCCTTTGGTCGAATACGACGTCGCCCCCAATCCCCTGCGCGATGAATTGCTGGCCGAACCGTTGCGCCTGCGCGGCGGCATGCTGGAGGTGCCAACCGGGCCGGGGTTGGGCATTGAGCTAGCGCCCGATGCGCTGACGCGGTTTGGCGGCGGGTGAGGAAGGAAGGCCAGGGCTCTGCCCTGGCCTTCCTTACTTCACCGCACCAAATCCCGCGTCATCGCCTCAATGCCCGCCAGCGTCATCGGGAACATCCGCCCTTCCATCAAATGCCGCAGCATGTTCACCGACATGCTGTGTTCCCAGCGCCGCCCCTCCAGCGGGTTGAGCCAGGCCGAGCGGCGGTAGTGCCCGGTCAGCCGCTGCAGCCACACGCTGCCCGCCTCCGCGTTCCAGTGTTCCACGCTGCCGCCGGGATGGGTGATTTCGTACGGGCTCATGCTGGCGTCGCCGACGAAGATCAGCTTGTAGTCCGGCCCGTAGGTCCGCAGCACCTGCGCAGTCGGCAGCTCGGTATCGCTGCGCCGGCGGTTGCTGCGCCACAGCCGCTCGTACGGGCAGTTGTGGAAGTAGTAGTATTCCAGATGCTTGAACTCGCTGCGCGCGGCCGAGAACAATTCCTGGCATTCCCGCACGTGCTCGTCCATCGAGCCGCCGATATCCAGCAGCAGCAGTACCTTCACCGCGTTGTGCCGCTCCGGCACCAGTTTCAGGTCCAGGTGCCCGGCATTGTTCGCCGTGGAGCGCACCGTGTCGGGCAGGTCGAGCTCGGTCGCCGCCCCCTGGCGGGCGAAGCGGCGCAGCCGGCGCAGCGCCAGCTTGAGGGTGCGGCTGCCCAGTTCCGCGTCGTCGTCGAGGTCGCGGAACTCGCGCTTGTCCCACACCTTCACCGCCCGGCGATGGCGGCTTTCCTCCTGGCCGATGCGCACGCCCTCGGGATTGTACCCATAGGCGCCGAACGGCGAGGTGCCGCCGGTGCCGATCCATTTCGATCCGCCCTGGTGCCGCCCCTTCTGCTCAGCGAGGCGCTGGCGCAGCGTCTCCATCAGCTTCTCGAACCCGCCGAGCGCCTGGACCTGCGCCATTTCCTCCGGCGTCAGCAGTTTCTCCGCCAGTTTGCGCAGCCATTCCGCCGGCAGTTCCTGCGGCGCGGGTCCTTCCGGTGCCTCCAGCGCGCGAAAATAGACCCCGAACACGCGATCGAACCGGTCCAGGTAGCGCTCGTCCTTCACCAGAGCGGCACGGGCGAGATAATAGAAATCCTCGACGCTGTACTCGGCCACGCCGGCCTGCATCGCCCCGAGCAGCGCCAGGTATTCGGTGATCGAGGCCGGAATGGCGGCCTGCCGCAGCGCCAGGATGAACGGCGCGAACACCGCTACCCTCCGCGGCGCGACAGGAATGCCAGACGCTCGAACAAATGCACGTCCTGCTCGTTCTTCAGCAGCGCGCCGTGCAATGGCGGAATCACCGTATGCGTCTCGCGCGAGCGCAGCGCCTCGGCCGGCAAATCCTCGACCATCAGCAGCTTCAGCCAGTCCAGCAGCTCCGATGTCGCCGGCTTCTTCTTGAGTCCCGGCACCTCGCGGACCTTGAAGAACACGTTCAGCGCCTCGCGCGCGAGATCCTGGCGGATGTCGGGATAATGCGTCTGCACGATCCGCTCCATGGTGTCGCGGTCGGGAAAGCGGATGTAGTGAAAGAAGCAGCGGCGCAGGAACGCGTCGGGCAGTTCCTTCTCGTTGTTACTGGTGATGATCACCACCGGCCGCCGCGCAGCCGTCACGGTCTGCCGCGTTTCGTAAACGAAGAACTGCATGCGATCGAGTTCCAGCAGCAGGTCGTTGGGAAACTCGATATCAGCCTTGTCCACCTCGTCGATCAGCACCACCACGGGTTCGTCGCTCTCGAACGCATCCCACAGCTTGCCGCGCACGATGTAGTTGGCAATATCGTGCACGCGCGGGTCGCCCAATTGGCCGTCGCGCAGGCGGGAAACGGCGTCGTATTCGTACAGCCCCTGCTGCGCCTTGGTGGTGGATTTGACGTGCCACTCGATCAGCCGGTGCCCCAGCGCCTGCGCCACTTCCTGCGCCAGCACCGTCTTGCCGGTGCCAGGTTCGCCTTTCACCAGCAGCGGCCGCTGCAGCGTCACGGCGGCGTTCACCGCCACTTCCAGGTCGCGCGAGGCGATGTAGCGGTCCGTGCTCGTGAAACGCAAATCCCGATCCTCCCCTTTTGCCGTCGCAGCTTACAGGCTCCGCCGCAACAGGCGAAGCACGGCTTTTCCCAGCTGCCGCGGAGCCCGCCCCGCGAAACTACAGGTTCAACTTCAACGCCGCCCCAAGTTCGCCAATCAGCCCGCGGCGGAAGGCCACGACACAGAGCACAAAAATCACCCCCTGCGTCACCGTCACCCAGGACCCGAACTCCGCCAGATAATTCTCCATCGCGGTGAGTACCAGCGCCCCGACCACCGGCCCGAACACCGTGCCCAGCCCGCCCACCAGACTCATCAGCACCACCTCGCCATGCATCGTCCAGTGGACGTCAGTGAGCGTGGCAATGCCGAACACCAGCGCCTTGGTACCACCGGCGATGCCGGCCAGGAACGTGGACAGCACGAACGCCACCCATTTGTAGTCGTCCGTGCGGTAACCCAGCGACGTCGCCCGCGTCTCGTTCTCCCGAATCGCCTTCAACACCTGGCCGAACGGCGAATGCACGATGCGGTGGATCAGCAGAAAGCCGAGCAGGAAAACGCCCGCCACCAGCCAGTACATCGCCATATCGCTCTGCAGCGAGACCGCGCCGAACAGCGGCGGCCGCGGCACCTGCTGGATGCCGTCCTCACCGCCGGTGAACGGTGCCTGAATGCAGAAGAAATACACCATCTGCGCCAGCGCCAGCGTAATCATCGCGAAGTAGATGCCCGAACGGCGGATCGCCAGCCAGCCGAACACCATGCCCAACCCCGCCCCGGTCAGCCCGCCCAGCAGGATCGACAGTTCAACCGACAGGCCCCAGTTCTTCGCCGTCCAGGCGGCGACGTAACACCCCATGCCGAAATACGCCGCATGGCCGAAACTCAGCAGGCCGACATAGCCGATCAGCAGGTTGAAGGCGCAGGCGAACAGCGCGAAGCACAGCACCTTCATCAGAAACACCGGATACAGCACGCCGGGTGCGATGATGATCACCGCCACCATCACCACGAAGCCGATGGCCTGCGCACGCGTGAAGCCGAGCATCTCAGGCCTTTCCGAACAAACCGGCGGGGCGCGCCAGCAGCACGATCACCATCACCACGAAAATCACCGTCGCCGAAGCCTCCGGGTAATACACCTTGGTCAGCCCTTCGAGGATGCCCAGCCCGAACCCGGTGATGATGGACCCCAGGATCGACCCCATGCCGCCGATCACCACCACGGCGAACACGGAAATGATGAAGTTGGACCCCATGCCGGGGTTCACCGAATAAATCGGCGCCGCCAGCACGCCGGCAAAAGCCGCCAGCGCCGCCCCCGCGCCATAGGTCAGCGTAATCAGCCGCGGCACGTTCACCCCGAAGGCCTGCACCAGCTTCGCGTTCTCGGTCGCCGCCCGCAGCGTCGATCCGAGCCGCGTCTTCTCGATCACCAGCCAGGTCAGCAGGCACATTCCCGCCGCCGCCACCACCACCCAGGCACGGTAGGCCGGCAGCATCATGAAGCCGAGATCAAGCGGCCCGCGCAGCGCCTCCGGAATGGCGTACGGCATGCCGGAGGAGCCGAACTCGTTGCGCGCCAGCCCCTCGATGATCAGCGCGCAGCCGAAGGTCAGCAGCAGCCCGTACAGATGGTCGAGCTTGTACAATCGCTGGATCAGCGTCTTTTCCAGCACCACCCCGAAAACACCGACGATCAACGGCGCCAGCACCAGGGCCGGCCAATAGCCGATGTCCAGGTATTCCAGCAGCGCCCACGCCACGTAGGCGCCGAGCATGAACAGCGCGCCATGGGCAAAGTTGATAATGTTCAGCAGCCCGAAAATCACCGCGAGGCCGAGCGAGAGCAGCGCGTAGAACGCGCCGTTGATCAGCCCCAGCGTCAACTGCCCGTACAGCAGCAGCAGCGGCTTCCCGAAGATCATGATCATGGCTGCCGACTCATTCAGGACACCGGTTTAAGCAGCAGGACTTCAAATCAGGCAGCATGAAATATCCACGCGTCATGACCAGCCATGACGCGTGGATAGGACCGCCGCCCGTTATCAGCCCTTCACCAGCGGGCAGCCGCCGGCGGCGAGCGGCCGGAATGCCTGGTCGGCCGGCGTGGTCGCCAGCAGCTTGTAGTAATCCCACGGGCCGCGGCTCTCGCTCGGCTTCTTCACTTCGAACAGATAGCTCGGGCACAGCTTGCGGCCGTCAATCCGGATGCTGCCGCGACCGAAGCAATCATCGTCGGTCGGCGTCGCCTTCATCCGCGCGACCGTGGCCGCACCATCGGCCTTCGCCTGCGCCACCCCCATCTCGGCCGCCACCTTCAGGTAGTGCAGCCCGCTCGAATACACGCCCGCCTGCACCATGGTCGGCCGCCTGCCGGGCTGGCGTTTGGTGAACTTGTCGGCGAAGCGGCGGGTGCCGGGGTTGAGGTCCCAATAGTAGCTCGCCGTCAGCGCCAACCCCTGTGCCACCTCAAGCCCGATCGAGTGCACGTCAGTGAGGAAAACCAGCAGCCCGGCAATCCGCATGGGAATGCCGAATTCGTGCGCCTGCTTGATCAGGTTGATCCCGTCGGTGCCGGTACTCGCCAACCCCAGCACCTTGGCGCCGGAGGACTGCGCCTGCAGCAGGAACGACGAAAAATCGGTGGTGCTCGGAAACGGATAGCGCACCGCGCCGAGCACCTTCCCGCCGGCCTGCTGCACGAACTCGGTGGTGTCGCGCTCCAGGGCGTGGCCAAACGCATAGTCGGCGACAATGAAGAACCAGGAATCGCCGCCGGCCTTCACCATCGCCCCGCCGGTCGAATGCGCCAGCATGTAGGTATCATACACCCAGTGGATGGTGTTGGCGTTGCATTGCGTCCCGGTCAGGTCCGAAGTCGCCGCGCCGGAATTGAGGAAGACCTTGTTCTTCTCGCGGGCGACGCTGGCCACCGCCAGCGCCTCGCCGGAGTTCGTCCCCTCCAGGATCACGTCCACGCCGTCGCGGTCGAACCACTGGCGCGCCACCGAGGCGCCGACATCCGCCTTGTTCTGGTGATCGGCGCCCAGGATTTCGACCTCGATCCCCTTCGCCTTCAGGCCCGAATCCTCGGCCGCCTGCCGGGTCGACTCAATCGCGCCCGGCCCGGCCACATCCTTGTAGGGGCCGGAGAGATCGGTCAGCACACCGATCTTCAACGTGGGCTTCTGCGCCCGCGCGGGCAAAATCGGCAGCGCGGTCGCGGCGGCGGTTCCGAGCAGTGCCCGGCGTGACATCGGCATCGTTCATTCTCCCTGTGTCCGGCTTTGCGGCCGGTATCGGCTGAAGTGCAGCCTGGATCAAACCCCCAGGTAGTCGTGCAGCTTTCCCATGTTGGCGGCCAGGTCCGCGTTCGGAATCATATCGACCACGTGGCCGTGCTCCATGACGTAGTGGCGGTCGGCCACCGTTTGCGCGAAGCGGAAATTCTGTTCCACCAGCAACACGGTAAAGCCGCGCGCCTTGATCTCGCGGATGGTGCGGCCGATCTGCTGCACGATCACCGGCGCCAGCCCCTCGGTCGGTTCGTCCAGCAGCAGCAGCCGCGCCCCGGTGCGCAGGATGCGCGCGATTGCCAGCATCTGCTGCTCGCCGCCGGACAGTTTTGTCCCCTGGCTGCCGGCGCGCTCCTTCAGGTTCGGGAACAGGGCGTAGATGGTGGCAAGGTCCAGCCCGCCCGGTGCCACCACCTTCGGCAGCATCAGGTTCTCGGTCACGTTCAGGCTGGCGAAGATGCCGCGTTCCTCGGGGCAGAACCCGATACCGACGCGCGCAATCAGGTCCGGCCGCAGCGCGATCGTTTCCCGCCCGTTATAGCGGATGCTGCCGGCGCGGCGCCCCACCAGCCCCATGATGCTTTTCATCGTCGTGGTCTTGCCGGCGCCGTTGCGGCCCAGCAACGTAACCACCTCACCCTCCGGCACCGCGAAATTGACCCCATGCAGGATATGGCTCTCGCCGTACCAGGCATGCAGGTCGCATACGTCAAGCATCGGCGGTTCCCAGATAGGCGGTCACCACCTCGGGATTGGCCGAAACGGTGGCATAGTCGCCCTCCGCCAGCACCCGCCCGCGGGTCAGCACGGTGATGGTGTCGCACAGCCCCTCCACCACCGACAGATTGTGCTCCACCATCAGGATGGTGCGGCCCCGCCGCACCCGCCGGATCAGCGCCACCACGCGGTCCACATCCGCGTGGGTCATACCCGCGGTCGGTTCGTCCAGCAGCATCATTTCGGGCTCGAGCGCCAGCGTGGTGGCGATTTCCAGCGCCCGCTTACGACCGTAGGAAAGGGTCACCGCCGGCGTGTCGGCGCAGTCACCGAGGCCCACCTCGTCCAGCAGCGCCCGCGCCCGCCCGTCATACACATGCAATATTTCTTCGCTGCGCCAGAAGTCGAAGCTGCCGCCGCGCACCCGCTGCA
The DNA here is from genome assembly GCA_903918195.1 of uncultured Acetobacteraceae bacterium. Lineage (GTDB taxonomy): Bacteria > Pseudomonadota > Alphaproteobacteria > Acetobacterales > Acetobacteraceae > Rhodovastum. Next base: position 21,804 of record CAIXDS010000274.1, read on the forward strand.
ACGCCAGCCGAACGTTCTCCAGCGCGGTCAGGTTCAGGAACACCGCCGATATCTGGAAGCTGCGCACCAGGCCGAGCCGCGCCACCTCGGCCGGCTGGCGCCTTGTGATGTCGCGCCCCTGGAAGCGGATCGTGCCGCTGGTCGGCTGCAGGAATTTCGTCAGCAGGTTGAAGCAGGTGGTCTTGCCGGCGCCGTTCGGCCCGATCAGCGCGTGGATGGTTCCCCGGCGCACCCGCAACGCCACATCATTCACGGCCGAGAAGCCGCCGAACTCCTTGGTCAGCCCCTTCGTTTCCAGGATGGTGTCGTTCACCCCCAGACGCCTCCCTCGTTGCCGGCAACCCTGATTTGCATATGGTGTGGTCCGACGCAAGAATGTTTCCCCAACGGACACAGCGGAGGAAGGGTCGGCAATGGCAGGGTTGTGGTTCGAGGAGCTTCCGGTCGGCCGTGTCATCGACGCCGAATGGACCCGCACGGTCACCGAGGCCGATAATGTATTGTTCTGCAGCATGACGATGAACGTGCAGAAGCTGCATCTGGACGCCGAATTCGCCGCCGGCACCGAGTTCGGCCGTCCCTTGGTCAATTCTCTGTTCACCCTGGGGCTGATGATCGGCATGAGCGTGCACAACCTCACCCAGGGCACCACGGTGGCCAATCTCGGCATGACCGACACGAATTTCCCCGCCCCGGTCTTCGCCGGTGACACCATCCACGTGTGCACCACCGTCATCGCCGCCCGCGAGAGCCGGTCGCGCCCCGATGCCGGCATCGTCACCTTCCGCCACGAGGCGTTCAACCAGGCCGGCAAGCTGGTGGCGCGCTGCGAGCGCCAGGCGCTGATGCGGCGCCGGCCTGTGGAGGCCCTATGATGCTCCTCCGCAGCCCGCTGTTTGCGCCCGGCGATTCGGAACGAAAAGCCGTAAAAGCGCTCGCTTCGGCGGCCGATGCGGTCATTCTCGATCTTGAGGATTCGGTCGCCCCTGGCGCGAAGGACGCCGCCCGCGCCACCGTCGCCGCCCTGCTGCCCGGCCTCGCGCGTCCTGGCGTGGTGGTGCGGGTAAATCCGCGCGGCACGCCATGGTATTTGGCCGACCTCGCCGCCGCGGTGCCCGGCCGGCCGGCGGCGGTCATGCTGCCAAAATGCACCGGCGCGGCCGACCTGCTGGTGCTCGACCATCATCTGGAGGCGCTCGAAGCCGCCGCCGGGCTGCCGGTCGGCGCCATCGGCGTGCTGCCGATCGTCACCGAAACCGCCGCTGCCGTCCTCGCCCTCGGCACCTGCCCGCAAGCCGCCGGCCGGGTGCTGGCCTTCTGCTTCGGCGCCGAGGATTTGTCCGCCGATCTCGGCATCGACCCGCGCCGCCCCGATGGCAGCTACCCCCCGCCGGTCGCCCAGGCCCGCGCCGCCCTGCTGGTGATGGCCGCTGCCGCCGGCCGGCCGGCGATCGACACCCCCTGGCCCGACCCGCGCGACCCCGCCGGCCTGGCGCGCGAAACCGCCGAGGCCGCCGCCGACGGTTTCGCCGGCAAGCTCTGCATCCACCCCGACCAGATCGCCCCGGTGAACGCCGCCTTCCTCCCCTCGCCCGAACGCATCGCCTGGGCGCGCCGGGTCATCGCCGGTTTCGCCGCCAACCCCGGCGCCGGAGTCTTTGCCCTCGATGGCAAGATGATCGACCGTCCCCATCTCAGGCTGGCCGAACGCATTCTGGCTGCCGGCGAGGCTTAGTCTTCCGCTACAAGCCATCGTCATCCGCCCCCGACACGAGGAAGACCCCTGCCCCGCCCCCTCCTTGCCGCGCTGGTCCTCTTGCCGGCCCTCGCCGCCTGCGGCCTCACCCCTGCCGACACAACGTCGGACACTGCCGGCGTCGTCGCCGCCACTTGGCGCGCCGACACCGCGAAGGGCGCCCCCGTCTGGCCCTCCGACGCGTGGTGGACCGGCTTCCGCTCGCCCGAGCTGAACGCCCTGATCGCCCAGGCCCGCACCGCCAATTTCGACATCCTCGCCGCCGTCGCCCGCATCCGCCAGGCCGACGCCGCCCTGGTCAGCGCCGGCGCCCCGCTGCTGCCCGCCGCCACCGGCACCGCCCAGGACCAGTGGAACCGCAACTCGGTCGGCCACTCCTCCCAGGTCGCCGGCTCCACCGGCCGCGCCGTGTCGAACAAATACATCGAGTACCGCACCTACAGCCTGACCCCCAGCGTCTCCTACGAAGTCGATCTGTGGGGCCGCCTGCGCGCCGCCAGGGACGCCGCCCTGGCCACCGCCCTCGCCAACCGCTTCGACCAGCAGACCGTGGCGCTGACCGCCGTCACCAGCGTCGCCACCACCTGGTTCCAGGCGCTCGCCTTCCAGGACCGGCTGGACATCGCCCAGCGCAACCTGCACGACGCCGAGGAAATCCTGCGCGCCATCGAGGCCCGCCGCGACGCCGGCACCGCCTCGCAGCTCGACGTCGAACAGCAGGCCGCCCTGGTGGCCGGCATCCGCGCCAATATCCCCAGCCTGCGCAGCCAGTTGGAACAGCAGATCAACGGCCTCGGCATCCTCACCGGCCAGCCGCCCGAGGCAATCACCGTCCGCCCCGGCACGCTGAACACGCTGTCGCTGCCCGAAGTGGCCCCCGGCCTGCCCTCCGACCTGCTGGCCCGCCGGCCGGACGTGGCTTTCGCGGAAGCCAGCCTGACCTCCGCTCGCGCCAATATCCAGGCCGCCCACGCCGCCCTGTTCCCCAAGGTGGAACTCACCGCCACCGGCGGCTGGCAGGCCTTCACCCTCGGCACCCTGTTCGGCCCCGGCTCGCTGTTCGCCCAGGCCGCCATCGGCGCCACCCAGACCATCTTCGACAACGGCGCCCTGCAGGCCAATGTCGAGCAGTCGCGCGGCCGCGCCGACGAGCTGCTCGCCGACTACCGCAAATCCATCGTGCAGGCCTTCACCGATGTCGAAAACGCCCTGACCGCCTACCGCTTCGCCACCGAACAGGAAACCCTGCAACGCGACGCCGTCGCCACCGCCCAACGCGCCGCCGACATCGCCCGCGCCCAGTTGCTGGCCGGAATCAGCGACATCGTCACCGCCCTGCAGGCCCAAAGCACCCTGTTCACCGACCTCGACACCCTGGCACAGGTGCGGCTGACCCGCTTCACCGCCCTGGTCGATCTCTACAAGGCGCTCGGCGGCGGTTGGACTCGGGGCGATACGGCACCACCTGAAAGCAATCTGTTCCAGGGTGTGTTGTGATACGCGATCCCGATCATGGATGCGGCAGCCGGGGCGTTGCCCCGGACCCCAGCAGGGGCTTTGCCCCTGCACCCCACCAAGGGCCTGAGGCCCTTGGAACCCATGCAAAACCATGCGCCGGGCGCTGATCCTGCTGGGCTGCGCGGCGCTGGCCGGCGGGGGCGCGTATGGGTGGTTCCACTTACACAAACCCGCCGACATCAAAACCGCCACCGCGCCGGCCGAAACCATCCCCGTCGTGGTCGCCCAGGCCGAAACCCGCGACGTGCCCATCTACCTGGAGGGCCTCGGCACGGTCCAGGCCTCCGCCACCGTCACCGTCAAGCCGATGGTCGATGGCCCGCTGCTGGAAGTGCGCTTCAGGGAAGGCCAGGACGTGCACGCCGGCGACGTGCTCGCCCGCATCGACCCGCGCACCTATCAGGCCGCCTTCGACCAGGCCGTGGCCAAAAAGAAACAGGACGAGGCGACTCTCACCAACGCCCGCCTGGACGTCGGGCGCTACGCCAAGCTCGCCGCCACCGCCTACGCCTCGGCCCAGCAATACGACACCGCCCGCTCCACCGCGGCGCAGCTCGAAGCGCAGGTGCAGTCCGACCAGGCACAGATCGACAGCGCCCGCACCCAGCTCTCCTACACCACCATCACCTCGCCCATCGACGGCCGCGTCGGCTTCCGTCAGGTCGATGCCGGCAACATCGTGCACGCCGCCGATGCCACCGGCCTCGCCGTGCTCACCACCCTGCGCCCGATCCTGGTGCAGTTCACCCTGCCGCAGCAAAGCCTGCCCGCCGTCGCCGCCGCCATGGCCGAAGGCACCCCCGACGTGCTCGCCCTGCCGCAGGATGCCGGCGCCGCGCCGGAACCGCCGCTGCTCGATACCGGCACCCTGACAGTGCTGGACAACCAGGTAGACCCCGCCACCGGCACCATCCGCCTGCGCGCCCGCTTTCCCAACGACCGGCTCACGCTCTGGCCCGGCGCCTTCGTCACCGTGCGGCTCAAGGTCGCCACCAGCCATGACGCCACCGTGGTGCCGCCGGTCGCCGTCCAGCGCGGCCCGTTCGGGTTTTATGTCTACGTCGTCAACCCCGACCAGACCGTCACCCGCCGGCCGGTGAAACTGGGCCACGAGGATATGCTCGCCGCCATCATCACCGCCGGCCTGCAGCCCGGCGAGCGCGTGGTGGTGGACGGCGCCTCCCGCCTGACCGACGGCGCCAAGGTGGCCATCGCCCAGCCGGCCGGCACGCCGCCGGCCGCGCCGCCGGCCGAACGCCCGCCCGAAACCGCCAGCCGCCGCGCCCCCGGCGCCACCTGACCGGCCGCGCGTGAGCATCTCCGCCCCCTTCATCGCCCGGCCGATCGCCACCTCGCTGCTGGCCATCGCCGTCGTGCTGGCCGGCGCGCTGGGCTACCGCGCCCTGCCGGTCTCCGCTCTGCCGCAGGTCGATTTCCCCACCATCCTGGTCACCACCCAGTTGCCCGGCGCCAACCCGGACACCATCGGCTCCCTGGTCACCGCCCCGCTGGAACGCCAGTTCGGCCAGATCCAGGGCCTGACCACCATGACCTCGACCAGTTCCGAGGGCACCAGCCAGATCACCCTGCAATTCTCCCTCTCGCGCAGCATCGACAGCGCCTCGGAGGACGTGCAGGCCGCCATCAACGCCGCCGCCGGCACGTTGCCGCTCACCCTCCCCTACCCGCCGGTCTACGCCAAGGTGAACCCGGCCGACGCCCCCATCCTCACCCTGGCCCTGCTGTCCGACGCGGTCACCATCGACCGCGTGAGCGACGCCGCCGACACGCTGCTGCAGCCCAAGCTGAGCCAGATCGACGGCGTCGGCCGCGTCACCGTGCAGGGCAACATGCGCCCGGCCGTGCGCGTGCGCGTCGATCCCGCCCGGCTGGCCGCCTATGGCCTGGGCATGGAGGACGTTCGCAACGCCGTCGCCGCCGCCAACGTCAACGGCGCCAAGGGCGGCTTCGACGGCCCGCGCCAGGCCTTCGCCCTCGGCGCCAACGACCAGCTTGTCTCCCCGGACGCCTACCGCACACTGGTCATCGCCTATCGCAACGGCGCGCCGGTGCGCCTGTCCGACATCGGCAGCGTGGTCGGCGGGCTGGAGAACGACCGCACCGCCGCCTGGTATTACCCGCCGGAGGGCGGGCCCGGCCATCCGGCGGTGATTCTCGACATCCAGCGCCAGCCCGGCGCCAACATCGTGCAGACCGTGGACGGTCTGAAGCGCGACCTGCCGTTCCTGCAGCGCGCCATGCCCGCCGCCATCCGCACCGTGGTCGTCACCGACCGCACCGAAACCATCCGCGCCAGCGTCACCGACGTGCAGGCGACGCTGGCGCTGTCGGTCGTGCTGGTGGTGGGGGTCATCTACCTGTTCCTGCGCTCCTGGCGCGCCACCATCATCCCGGCGATCGCCCTGCCGCTCTCGCTGATCGGCACCTTCGGCGTCATGTCGCTGTGCGGCTACGGGCTCGACAACCTCTCCCTCATGGCGCTGGTCGTCGCCACCGGCTTCGTGGTCGATGACGCCATCGTCATGATCGAGAACGTGGTCCGCTATCTGGAGCAGGGCGAGGCCCCGCTTGCCGCCGCCTACAAGGGCGCGGCGCAGATCGGCTTCACCATCGTCTCGCTGACGGTCTCGCTGATCGCCGTGTTCATCCCGCTGCTGTTCATGACCGGCGTGGTCGGCCGGCTGTTCAGCGAGTTCGCCATCACCCTGTCCGTCGCCGTGATCGTGTCCGCCATCGTGTCGCTGACGCTCACGCCGATGATGTGCGGCCGTCTGCTGCGCCCGGCACGCGCGGAAACAAAGCCCTGGATGGTGGCGCGGCTGGCCGAAACAGGGTTCAAGCGCCTGCTGGCCGGCTATGCGCACACCTTGCGCTGGTCGCTGCGCCATCAGACGCTGATGCTGGTGGTCGCCGCCGGCACCCTTGTCGGCACCATTTTTCTCTACGTTATCGTGCCAAAGGGCTTCCTGCCGCTGCAGGACACCGGTGTGATCGTCGCCGTCACCGAAGGCGCGCAGAGCATTTCCATCCCCCGCATGAGCGCCCTGCAGGCCCAGGCCGCCGACATCGTGCGCACCGACCCGGCCGTCGCCACGGTCGCCAGCTTCGTCGGCGCCGGCGCCATCAACCCCACCCCCAACACCGGCCGTCTGACCATCGCGCTCAAGCCCCGCCGCGCCCGCGACGCCGAGGCCGGCGCCATCGCCGCCCGCCTGCAGGCGCGGCTGGCCGGCATTCCCGGCCTGTCGGTGTTCATGCAGCCGGTGCAGGACATCCAGATCGGCACCCGGGTCAGCCGCACCCAGTTCCAGTACACCCTGATCGACACCGACCAGGCGGAACTCACCCACTGGGCGCCGAAGCTGCTCGACCGCCTGCGCACCCTGCCGTACCTGCGTGACGTCGCCACCGACCAGCAGGACGAGGGCTTCCGCACCTTCATCCGCCTCGACCGCGACGCCGCCATGCGGCTGGGCGTGACCATGCAGGCGGTGCAGGACACGCTGTACGACGCCTTCGGCCAGCGTCAGGTGTCCACCATTTTCGGTCAGGCCAACCAGTACCGGGTGGTGCTGGAGGCCGACCCGTCCTGGCAGGCCGATCCCGGCTCGCTGGCGCGGCTGCGCATCCCCGCCACCGGTGGCGCCCAGGTGCCGCTGAACGCGATTGCCAGCATCGAGCGCATCACCGCCCCGCTCGCCGTCACCCGGCAGGCGCAGTTCCCGTCGGTCACGCTGTCGTTCAACCTCGCCCCCGGCGCCTCGCTCGGCAAGGCCGTGGAAGCAGTGGCCGCCGCCGAACGCGACATCAGCCTGCCGCCGACGATTTCCGGCAGCTATTCCGGCGACGCCGCCGAGTTCCAGAAATCGCTCGCCAGCGAGCCCTGGCTGATCCTGGCCGCCATCGTGGTCATCTACATCGTGCTCGGCGTGCTCTACGAAAGCCTCATCCACCCGGTGACGATCCTCTCCACCCTGCCCTCGGCCGGCATCGGCGCCTTGCTGGCGCTGATGGCGGTGGGGTCCGATCTGTCGCTGGTGGCGCTGGTCGGCCTCGTGCTGCTGATGGGCATTGTGAAGAAGAACGCCATCATGATGGTGGATTTCGCCATCGAGGCCGAGCGCGACCGCGCCATCGCCCCGTTCGCGGCGATCGAGGAAGCGGCCCTGCTGCGGTTCCGCCCCATCATGATGACCACCATGGCGGCGCTGCTGGGCGCCCTGCCGCTGGCGCTTGGCCACGGCACCGGCAGCGAGCTGCGGTTTCCGCTGGGCGTCACCATCGTCGGCGGGCTGCTGCTGAGCCAGTTGCTCACCCTCTACACGACGCCAGCGATCTATCTCGCCTTCGAGCGGCTGCGGCTGCGCGTCGCCGGGCCGCGACCGGCGGCGGCGGAGTAACGGCCCGCCCGCATGACCTTCTCGGCCCCCTTCATCCGCCGCCCCATCGCCACCTTCCTGCTCGCCCTCGGCCTGCTGATCACCGGCTGCGTCGCCTACCGCTTCCTGCCGGTGGCCGCCCTGCCCAGCATCGACATCCCCACCGTCGTCGTGTTCGCCAACCGCCCCGGCGCCGACCCGGAAACCATGGCCACCTCGATCGCCGCCCCGCTGGAGCGCCGCCTGGGAGAAATCTCCGGCGTCACCGAAATCACCTCCACTTCGGCGACCGGCTCGACCCTCATCATCGTGCAGTTCGACATCACCCGCGACATCGACGGCGCCGCCCATGACGTGCAGGCCGCCATCAACGCCGCCACCCCCGACCTGCCCTCCGACCTGCCGGTCCGCCCCTTCTTCCGCAAGTTCAACCCGGCGGAAATGCCGGTCCTGACCATCGCCCTGACTTCCGACACGCTGTCGGCGGCGCAGGTCTACGACGCCGCCGACAGCATCCTGGCGCAGCGCCTGTCGCAGGTGGACGGGGTGGCGCAGGTGCAGGTGAACGGCTCCGAAAAGCCCGCCGTGCGCGTCAGCCTCGATCCCGCCGCGCTGGCTGCCGCCGGCCTGTCGGGCGAGGATGTCACCGCCGCCATCCGCGCGGCCAACGTCACCGGCCCGGTCGGCGGCTTCGACGGCCCCGACCGGGCGGAGACCATCGGCACCAACGGGCAGTTGTTCAAGGCGGCCGACTACCGCGCCCTGGTGCTGAAATCCGCCAACGGCGCCATCGTGCGCCTGGGCGACGTGGCCCGCGTCACCGACGGTGTCGCCAATACCCGCCTCGCCGCCTGGTTCGGCCAGCAGCCCGCCATCCTGCTCACGGTCGCCAAAGCCGCCGGCGCCAACGTGATCGAGACGGTGGACCGGGTGAAGGCGGTGCTGCCGCTGCTGAAATCCTGGATGCCGCCCGACATCCACCTGACCATCCTGGCCGACCGCACCCACAGCATCCGGGCCAGCATCGACGAAGTGCAGATCACCATGCTGATCTCGATCGCCCTGGTGCTGCTGGTGGTGGCGCTGTTCATGCGCCGCCTGGTGCCCACCATCGCCGCCACCGTCACCGTGCCGCTGTCGATTGCCGGCACGCTCGCCGCCATGTGGCTCAACGGCTTCGCGCTCGACAATTTCTCCCTCATCGCCCTGACCATTTCGGTCGGCTTCGTGGTCGATGATGCCATCGTGATGATCGAGAACATCGTCCGCCACATGGAGCAGGGCAAGCCGCCCTTGCAGGCCGCCTTCGAGGGCGCGGCGCAGATCGGCTTCACCGTGCTGTCGATCAGCGTTTCGCTGGTGGCGGTGTTCATTCCGGTGCTGTTCATGGGCGGCATTCTCGGCCGCCTGTTCCACGAATTCGCCACCACGCTCACCCTCGCCATCGCCATTTCCGCCCTGGTGTCGCTGACCCTCACGCCCATGCTGTGCGGCCGCTTCATGCGCCCGCCCGGCCCCGCCCGGCCGGACAGCGCGCTCGCCCGGCTCGACGCCGCGGTGGAGCGCGGCTTCCGCGCCGTGCTGCGCCTTTACGCCGCGACGCTGGACATCGCGCTCCGCTTCCGCTGGCTCATGCTGCTGTGCACCTTCGCCACCATCGGCCTGACCATCTGGCTCTACACCGTCGTGCCCAAGGGCTTCTTCCCCACCCAGGACACCGGCCTGATCGAGGGCATCACCATCGCCGGCCCGGAAATCTCCTTCGCCGCCATGGCCGAGCGCCAGCGCGCGGTGGTGGACGTGCTGCTGGCCGACCCGGCCGTCGACGCGGTCGGCTCCACCATCGGCGTCGCCAATGGCTGGAGCGCGCTGAACCGCGGCCAGCTCACCGTCAGCCTCAAACCGCTGGCCGAACGCGGCGGCCTCACCTCCGAACAGCTCATCGCCCGGCTGCGCCCGAAGCTCGCGCTGGTCGGCGCCATGCAGACCACCCTGTGGTCGGCCCAGGATCTGCGCGCCGGCGGCCGGCAGGGCTCCGCCAACCAGTTCGTGCTGCTCGACCAGAACCTGGCCGAACTGCGCGCCTGGACCGAAAAGCTCACCGCCAAACTGCGCACCACCCCCGGGCTGGCGGATGTCTCCTCCGACCAGGACCGCGCCGGCCCGCAGGCCGATGTGGTGATCGACCGGGTAGCAGCGGCGCGGCTGGGGGTGTCGGTCTCGGCGATCGACGCCGCGCTGAGCAACGCCTTCGCGCAGCGGCAGATCTCCATCGTCTACACCCCGCGCAACCAGTACCGGGTGGTGCTGGAGGTCGATCCGCGTCTGCAGGCGGACCCGTCCAGCCTCAGCCGCATCTTCGTCGGCGCCACCGGCGGGCAACAGGTGCCGCTGCTCAGCGTGGTGCGGATCGAGCGCGACACCACGCCGCTGGCGGTGCGCCACCAGGGCCAGTTCCCGGCCGCCACGATCAGCTACGACAGCGCCCCCGGCGTGGCCCAGGGCGACGCGCTGAAGGCGGTGCAGCAGGCGGCGCGCGAACTGCGCATGCCCGAGACGGTGCGCACCGAGTTCGCCGGCAACGCCCGCTGGCTGACCCAGAGCCTGGACACCCAGCCCTACCTGATCGGCGCCGCCTTCCTGGCGATCTACATCGTGCTCGGCGTGCTCTACGAGAGCCTGACCCAGCCCATCACCATCATATCCACCCTCCCCTCGGCCGGCCTGGGGGCGCTGCTTGGGCTGCTGGTCACGGGCAGCGACCTGTCCATCATGGGCATCATCGGCATTCTGCTGCTGATGGGCATCGTGAAGAAAAACGCCATCATGCTGGTGGATTTCGCCCTCGAACAGGAACGCCGCTACGGCCGCACCAAGCTGGAGGCCATCTACGCCGCCTGCCTGGAGCGGTTCCGCCCGATCATCATGACCACCCTGGCGGCCTTGCTCGGCGCGGTGCCGCTGGCGGTGGGCTTTGGCGCCGGCGGCGAACTGCGCCGCCCGCTCGGCATCGCCATCATCGGCGGCCTGATCGTCAGCCAGGCGCTGACGCTCTACACCACCCCGGTGGTGTATCTGGCGCTGCAACGCCGGCGGCGGCACGCTGTGGCGCTGCCGGCCGAGTAAAGCGCGCCGCGCACCGGCAACGGGAGAGCAGGCCATGCCCAGGCTGGAATTGCTGACCCCCGAGGAAACCGCCTCGGCCGATCGTGCCGCAGTGGCGCTCGGCCGCCCGGTCGCGGGACTGATGGAGAATGCTGGCCGCGCGGTGGCGCGCGCCATCCGGGCGCGTATGCGTCCCTGCCGCACCCTGGTGCTGTGCGGCCCGGGCAACAATGGCGGCGACGGCTACGTGACCGCGCGGCACCTGTCCGCCGCCGGCTGGCCGGTCTGGCTGGCGGCGCTGGCCCCGCCGCGCGGCCCGGCGGCCGAAGCGGCGTCGCGCTGGCGCGGCCTGCGCGCCCCCTTCACCCCCGACTCCGCCGCCCGCGCCGACCTTGTGGTCGATGCGGTGTTCGGCGCCGGCCTGACGCGCGACCTCGATCCCGACCTCGCCGATGTGCTGCGCGCGGCGCGCCGCGTGGTCGCGGTGGACGTGCCCAGCGGGCTGGATGGCGCCACCGGCGCGGTGCGCGGTTTTGCCGCGCTGGCGGACCTGACCGTGACCTTCTTCCGGTTGAAACCCGGTCATCTGCTGCTGCCCGGCCGCCTCCTGTGCGGGGAAACGGTGCTCGCCGATATCGGCCTGCCCGACGCAGCCCTGCCGGCCGGCCTGCGGACATGGCGCAACCACCCCTCGCTCTGGAAGCTGCCGGTGCCGGACCCGGCCGGCCACAAATACAGCCGCGGCCACGTGACCGTGCTCGGCGGCGCCAGCATGACCGGCGCCGCCCGTCTGGCCGCCGCCGCCGCCCGACGCGCCGGCGCCGGCATGGTCACCATCGCCGCCGCCGGTTCCGTCGACATCTACCGCGCCGGCGAGCCCGGCCTGATCGTGGACGAACGGCCGATCGAGGCCCTGCTGACCGACCCCAGGCGCAACGCCTGGGTCTGCGGCCCCGGCCTCGGCCCCGCCGCTGCGGATGCTGTGTTGCCACCGCTGCTGGCCGCCGGCCGCCTGGTGGTGGTGGATGCCGACGCCCTGACCATCTGCGCTGGCACCCCCGAGCGCCTGCGCGGCGCCGCCGTGCTGACCCCGCATGAAGGCGAATTCGCCCGCCTCTTCGGCCCGCCGGGAACGGACCGGCTGGCGTCGGTGCGGGCGGCGTCACTGCGCACCGGCGCGGTGGTGCTGCTGAAAGGTGCGGACACCATCGTCGCCGCCCCGGACGGCCGCGCCGTGGTGAACGACACCGCCCCCCCCTGGCTCGCCACCGCCGGCGCCGGCGACGTGCTGGCCGGCGTGATCGCGGCGCTGCTGGCGCAGGGGATGCCGGCCTGGGAGGCCGCCTGCGCCGGGGCGTGGCTGCACGGGCGGGCGGCGGCGCTTTGTGGGCCGGGGTTGATTGCGGAGGACCTTTCGGGCTGGCTTGCTGCCGCGGTGGCGGAGGCGGCAAGCCGCGCCGGCCAGGAGGCTGACCATTCTTGCGGCGGATACCATTAAGGCGGGACAACGCCCTTTTCGTCGTGGGATGTCTAGGGTGGTGAATAGACGAAATTAGAGGTCGGCTGTGGACCAGCGTTTGCAGCGTCGAGTAGGTCGATGACAGTGGCGTTCAGAAGTTCAGTGCAATCCGCGGCATCAGCAATTGTTCGTCGTGGAAAGTCCGCCCTTGACGGCAACTTCCTGCCAGTTAGCATACCTAATTGTTTTGAAGTGGCCACTTGAACCGGGGATCGCGTTAGCACCGAAACTGCCACTTCAGCCGGCATCATGGGCCTTCCAGCGATATCTCTGAGGCGATCATAGATTCCCATGCAGCAGCCAAGATACCCTGCTAGCTCCAACGGTGTCAGTGTAATCTGGCCGGTGCGATCTACAAAAAACAAGGTTAGCTCGACTACGCCCTCGCGGAGGGCTCTGAATTCCGAATGACCGATACTCCACGAAAACTCCTGGCGAACTCCTCCAAGAAATCTCTCTGAACGCCCGAACTCTGGCCATAAACCGTCAATCTTAGCATGTGTCGCCGAGCCATGCGCTATTTGCTCCGCAATACAGGTTTTCGGCGGAATCAGTGGATCAAACGTTGCGATCCGCGTTATCCCGAGATCGTCGTGAGCGCAAATCGTGATACGAATGCCGTAGGCACTGAGCTTCCGCTGGCCCAACCAAGATTCAATCCGGCTATCTTCGGTACCGCCAGTAATGTCGATGTTAATTTGTGATGTTAGGAAATTGCGAAAGGCCGGTTCCAGCCCTTCCACCCGCGACGCGAGTGTCGCTCGCACTTCGTCGAAGCGACGCGCATTTCGCAGAACCATTTCGTGTACCTCCGGCATATTCATAGGCATGCACTTGTCGCTGCGCCGGACAGGGACCTGAAGCGTGCCAATGACTCGATGCGGGCCAAGGCGGGATGGCTGAACTTCGATCACGAGGACACCGCCGCCAAGGCCATCGGTTTCAATTGCTCGAACCTCGACCTGGGGCAGCCGAGGTTCGACGCAGGACAGCAGGTAATCGCGGAAACGTCCTTCGAGGTCTGCTATGCGGGGCAACGGGCAAACTGCCTTCGCCAACGTCGTATCGTCTTCCTCATCCATACCGAGGACGAGCTGCCCACCTTGCGCATTGGCGAACGCGACCACTTCTTCAAGCAGTTTGTCACGGCCGTGTTCACCGAGCGGCTTACCGGACCACCATGCGTCACGTGCAAGAACGATGCCTTTCGCCGCTTGTTCACGCTGACTCTGTTTGTGCACAGGGATATCGACCTTGAACTCGAGCCGAACCCCTTCGGCATCGCGTCCAATCATCGCATCAAGGTCTGCGTGCGTAATCAGTCCGATCGGCATTAACCCCATCCTCTTACCTTCGCACGACCGTTCAACGAACGATACGCTACGCAAACCTATGCTTCAAGGTGAGCAACCGTAGGGTGGGTAAGCGAAGCGCTACCCACCAACGCAAGCTGCTGCTTGGGCAGGCATTTCGGGATCGGGCATGATGCCGCAACGGCCACGGGAAAATAAGCGGTAATTGCACCTCGTTGCGTTGGTGGGTGGCGCTTCGCTTACCCACCCTACATTTCCGCCCAAACGGCGCCTTCCCACCCCTTCCACCCATCCACCCCCCCCGCCCAACCCCGCCCGCGACGCCACCCCCAAACTCCCCTATCATCGCCGGCCGAGCGCGGAGGTTGAAAAACATGGACACACCGGTTCAGGCGATCGTGCCAGCGTCGGACGAGACGCGGAAACTCGCCCTGCTGCGGCAGATCGAGCGCAAGCTGCTCTGGCTGTCGGCATGGATGATCCATAACGCCAACCATGTCCGCCCTAACCGCGACGGGCTGAAGGTCGGCGGCCATCAGGCCTCCTGCGCCTCGGTCATCTCCATCATGACGGCGCTGTATTTTGAAATCCTCCGCCCGCAGGACCGGGTGGCGGTGAAGCCGCATGCCGGGCCGGTGTTCCACGCCATCAACGCCCTGTTCGGCCGGCAGGTGCGCGAAAAAATGGAAGGGTTGCGCCAGTTCGGCGGCGTGCAGCCCTACCCCAGCCGCACCAAGGACGGGCCGGAGGTGGATTTCTCCACCGGCTCGGTCGGCCTGGGCGTCGCCATGACCAGTTTCTCCGCGCTGATCTCCGACTATGTGCGCCTGCACGGGCTGGCCCCGGCACCGCTGCCGCCGGGGCGGCACATCGCCATCGCCGGCGACGCCGAACTGGACGAGGGCAACATCTACGAGGCCCTGCTGGAAGGCTGGAAGCACGACATCCGCAACGTCTGGTGGATCATCGACTACAACCGCCAGAGCCTGGATTCGGTGGTGCCCGACCGGCTGTTCGGCCGCATCGAGGGCCTGTTCCGCGACATGGGCTGGAACGTGGTCACGATGAAATACGGCCACCGCCTGCAGGCCGCCTTCGCCCGCGAGGACGGCGAGGAGCTCCGCCGCTGGATCGATGATTGCCCCAACAGCCTCTATTCGGCGCTGACCTTCCAGGGCGGCGCCGCCTGGCGGCAGGCGCTGCTGGCCGATCTGGGCCGCGCGCGCGGCGTGCGCGCCATCATCGACACGCTGTCCGATGACGAGCTGGCCACGCTGATGACCAATCTCGGCGGCCACGACATCGAATACCTGATCGAAACCCTGCGCGCCGCCGACGCGGCCGGCGACCAGCCCACCTGCTTCATCGCCTACACCATCAAGGGCATGGGCCTGCCCTTCGCCGGCCACAAGGACAACCACGCCGGCCTGATGACCAAGGAGCAGATGGAAGGCTTCCGCGCCGCCATGGCCATCCGGCCCGGCCATGAATGGGACGCGTTCGAGGGGCTGGAGGCGAGCGAGGCGGAGTTGCGCGCCTTCGTGTCCGGCGTGCCCTTCGCGACCAAACTCACCCCGTCCGGCCGGTCGCTGACCGCCCCGGTGGTCGCGGTGCCGGAGGTGCTGCCGCTGCCCAAGCTCGCCGGCAAGAAAACCTCCACCCAGGGCGGCTTCGGCGAAATCCTGGCCGAGATCGGCCGCGGCCAGGGGGAGTTGAAGGACCTCGCCGCCCATATCGTCACCACCAGCCCCGACGTGACCGTCTCCACCAATCTCGGTCCCTGGGTGAACCGGCGCGGCGTGTTCGACCGGCACACCCGCAACGACGTGTTCCGCGACGCCAAGCTGGCCAGCGCCCAGCGCTGGGGCATGACGCCCGAGGGCCAGCACATCGAACTCGGCATCGCCGAGCAGAACCTGTTTCTCCTGCTCGGCGCCGCCGGCCTGGCGCCGTCGCTGCACGGGGCGCGGCTGCTGCCGATCGGAACCGTCTACGACCCGTTCGTGAACCGCGGCCTGGATGCGCTGATCTACGCCTGTTACCAGGATGCGCGCTTCCTGCTGGTCTCCACCCCCTCCGGCCTGTCGCTGGCGCCGGAGGGCGGGCAGCACCAGAGCATCAACACGCCGCTGCTCGGCATGAGCACCGACCGGCTGGCCAGCTACGAACCCGCCCATGTGGATGAACTGGCGATTCTGCTGCGGCACGCGTTCGTTCACATGCAGCAGCCGGACGGCTCGGCGGTGTGGCTGCGCCTGTCCACCAGGGCGATCGGCCAGCCCTCCCGCAACCTCGACCCCGCGTCGGTGATTGCCGGCGCGCACTGGGCGGTGCCGCCGGCGCCGGGGGCGCGCATCGCGCTGGCCTACCAGGGGCCGATCGCGCCCGAGGCGGAATCGGCGTTTGCCATCCTGCGCGAGGACGCACCCGGCGCCGGGCTGCTCGCCATCACCAGCCCGGACCGGCTGCACGCCGGCTGGCTCGCCGCGGCGCGGGCGCGCCGGGCCGGCGAGCGGGGGGCGATGTCGCATATCGAGCGCATCCTGGCCCCGCTCGCCCCCGGCGCCGCGCTGGTGACGATCCTGGACGGCCACCCGGCCGCCCATTCCTGGCTCGGCGCGGTGCGGGGCAACCGGGTGGTGCCGCTCGGCTTCGACCATTTCGGCCAGAGCGGCGACATCCCGGACCTCTATCGCGAATACGGCCTGGACGAGGACGCCATCCTGGACGCCTGCGCCCAGGCGCTGCTGGGCTGACCGGCAGGAAGGCCAGGGCAGAGCCCTGGCCTTCCTGCCCCCGATTGACACGACTCGAGCCGATTCCACATCTTGTGTCCTGTTGCGGCTGAAGACACCAAGATGTAGGAGTTCGCCCCATGGACGGGTCAATTGCCCCCGGTTTGCTGCTCTCCGTCCACGAGACCGTCTCCCGCCTCGAGTCGCCCCCGCGCGGCTCGGCGTTCGGCACCGCCAAGCTGCCGCCGCGCGCGCTGGAAGCCGGCATGGGGCTGGCGGTGGCCCGCCGCACCGTGTTCCGCCCCGAGGATGCCGAGTGCTTCGGCCGCGTCGCCGACCGCGTGGCGGCGGGCAACATGTCGCTGCTCGGCCGACCGCTGACCGAGGCCGAGAACGACGAGCAGGCGCGGCTGCGCAACGCCATCGCCACCGGCGCGCTGATCACCTCCGGCCGCCATTTGCAGCATGGCGACCCGGACCAGGCCAGCCGGAACATGGAGGTGTTCACCAACTGCGCCACCGCCATCGCCAGCTTCGCCAAGTTCTACCTGCTGCTGAACGGCAGCGGCGTCGGCCGCGCCTATGACGACGAGCTGGTGGCGGTGGACTGGGCCGAGGCGCCGGAAACCCTTCTCTACCTGTCGCCCGCGCATCGCGACTACCCGCACGGTGAGGCAGACTTGCGCCGATTCGCCGCGGAGCTGGCGCTGCCGGGCGAGGCGGTGCGCGACTGGATCGGCCGGGAATTGCTGGCCGATCTGGCGCACGCCCCAGCGGACGCCATCATCCACCGCGTGGCCGACAGCCGCGAAGGCTGGGCCAAAGCGATCGAATTGCTGGAAAGCCTCGCCTTCCAGGGCGCCCGCGCGACCAAGATCGTGTTCGACCTCTCCGCCATCCGCCCGCGCGGCGCGCCGATCCGCGGCATGCAGGGGCGCCCGGCCTCCGGCCCGATCTCGCTGCTGCGCGCCCTGCTGAACATCCGCCGCCACGTCATCGAGCCGGCACGAGCGCGCGGCGCCGATCTGCCGCTGTGGGAGCAGGCGCTGCTGGTCGATCACCACCTCTCGGTCGAAGTGCAGGTCGGCGGCGCCCGCCGCGCCGCGCGCATGGCCACGAAAAGCTGGCGCGACCCCGGCATCTTCCGCTTCATCCGCTGCAAGAGCGAGGGCGGCATGTGGACCGCCAACCACTCGGTCATGGTCGATGGCGAATTCTGGCAGCACGTCGCCCAGGCGACCGACCTGATCGCCGACGGCGGATCGCCGGAGAATTTCGCCCCGCTCACCCGCCACGCCCTGGCCGTGTTCGAAGACGTCACAAGGTGCGCCTACATCAACGGCGAGCCCGGGCTGATCAACGGCGACCGGCTGGAGGACCACCGCACCGGCAGCGCCTGGAAAAAGCCGGTGCATGAAGACGGGCGCGATTTCCGCTCGATCCGCTATCAGGTGGACCACGCCGCCGGGCTGCTGGCCGTGCTGTCCGCCCACGCCAACGCGGCACGCTTCCCGGTCACCACCAACCCGTGCGGCGAGATCGTGCTGCACGTCACCGGCGGCTATTGCGTCATCGCCGATTTCGCCCCGCTGCTGGCCTGCCCGGGCGCGCCGGAAGAGTACATGCCGGGCTGCATCCCCGCCGGCGACGCGGCGCTGTGGGATGCGCGGGTGGAGGAAGCGGTGCGGCTCGGCGTGCGGTTCCTCAGCCGCGCCAACACCATGGACGCGCTGTATGCCGAGGAGGTGAAGCGTACCAACCGCATGGGCATCGGCCCGACCGGCCTGCACGAATGGGCCTGGGTGCGCTTCGGTCTCGCCTTCGACGACCTGCTGGACGAAGCGCGCTCGGCGCCGTTCTGGGACATGCTGGCGCATCTGTCGGCGGTGGCGAAGCAGGAGGGTGACGCCTGTGCAGCCGAGCTGGACCGGCCGGCGCCGTTCACGGTGACCACGGTGAAGCCGGCCGGCACCACCAGCAAGCTGTTCGGCCTGACCGAGGGCGCCCACCTGCCGGCGCGCCGGCAATACCTGCGCTGGGTCATGTTCCAGGGCACCAAGGATGCCACCGGCGCCTGGACGCGCGACAGCGACCCGTTGCTGGGCCAGTACGAGGCGCGCGGCTACCCGATCCGCACGCTGACCAGTTTTCCCAACATGTCGATCGTCGGCTTTCCTACCCTGCCGCTGATGCAGCGCCTCGGCCTGGGCGACCGGCTGGTCACCGCCCCCGAAGCCAGCCCGGCGCAGCATTACCGCTGGCTGGAACTGCTGGAGCGGCACTGGATCGGCGCCGAGCGCGGCAACCAGGTTTCCTACACGCTGAAAGTGTTCACCGACCTGCACGGGCTGGAAGCATTCCGCGCCATCGTGCTGGCGAACCAGCCGCGCATCCGCTGCTGCGCCGTGCTGCCGAGCCGGCCGGACCACGAACTGGGCTATGAGTACCTGCCCGAGGAGGAGGTGGCGGAAGCGCGCTTTACCGAAATCGTCGCGGACATCCGCGACCCGGCGCTGCATGAGATGATCGACCTCGCGCATCTGCAATGCGCCGGCGGGGCGTGCCCGATCTGAGGGGCACCGGCACAGCAAGGGGCAAAAACATCACGAAGCTGCCGGCACGCAGTGTCGTAATTTAACGCAATGTTTTTCCGGCAACAAAGGATTGACATCCGACCGTGTCGGACACAGGACTAAAGTTGTTTTGCATCTGGAGGCCTGTGTTCATTTCATGAACAATGCGTTGGTACAACATTCTCCCTCATGGGTGACCAGGATCGCCCGCGGTTTCGAGCGGGACCGCAGCCGGCCGTTCCTGCTGGCCTGGGCCGCGCTGATCGCCATGGTCTATGTGGCGACGGTCTTCGATTCCTCATTCATCCTGGGGGACGGATCGTTCTGGGCCAACCCGCGCGGGCCATGGTTGCTGGACCCCGACGACAGGTTCGACAACGTCGATATCCTCGGTTACCAGGTTGGCTATCTCGGCTTCCTCAAGGCAGCATGGCAGCTTCCGGTTTTTTTCGTGCCCAACCTGGGGGCGCCGGACGGCACCAATATCATCTTTGTTGACGCCACCCCGATCGTCGCATTGCTGGGCAAGCTGGTCAGTGGCGCGATGGGACATGCGGTCAACCCCTACGGAGTCTGGACAGCCGCCTGTTTCATTCTGTCGGCGGTGTTCGCCAGCATGGTGGTCATCGAGCTTGGCCAGGCTTCGCTATTGGCCGTGACGGCGGCGAGCCTCCTGGCACTGTCGGCGCCGCCGCTGCTGCATCGCTTCGGTCATCTGCCGCTGCATGCGCATTTCATTGTCATTGGCGCGCTGCTGCTCTACCTGATGGACCGGCGGACCGAACCGGCCTGGCGGCCGACCGCCCGGTGGGCTGGCTGGCTGTGCCTGGCAATTCTGACCAACGTCTATCTGTTTGCCATGGCGGCGGCCCTCTATGGCGCGAGCCTGCTGCGTCGCCTCGACCTGAATGGCTGGCGGGTCCGGACGATGCTGCGCGAACCGGCGGTCGTTGCGGGTGCGTTGGCGCTGGTGGCCCTGCTGGCCGGTCATCTGGGGAAGGGAACCAGTACCGGCTATCCCGGCACCGTTGGTTACGGTCACTATTCGATGAATCTCGCCAGCCCATTCTGGCCGCAGCGCAGCGGCCTGTTTCCCGGCTTGTATCCCATCATCGACGCCACCGGAGGACAATATGAAGGCTTTAATTATTTAGGTTTTGGTGCAATCCTGCTCTTTGTTGCGGCTATGCTGTTAAACATCCGTCAACTGCAAAAACATACCGGCGCGCATCTGTATCTTTGCCTGGTGTTGTTTATTCTTGCCGCATTTGCGGTCACGCCGCGTGCCTTTTTCTTTCACATACATGTCGCGGGCTATCTGGGCTCCGCTGCCGTTGTGCTGCTCGGCATGGCTGTGCTGATCCCTCCCCCCTGGCTGCGCCCGCATCGGCAGCTCGTCGTCCTGCTGGCTGCACTCGTTGCCGTTGGGTCGCTGACCGCATTGGCGGCCTGGTTCGGCGGCTTTCGCGACGAGATCAAGACGACGGTTGTTGATCTTGCCGGGCGACTGGCGATCTTGCTCGGAATATTTCGCTCATCCGGTCGCATGTTCTGGCCGGCCTTCTATGCCATGATGTTGATCGGCCTGGCGCTGGCCCTCCGTCGCCTGCCACCCGGCGCGCGGACCGCCTTCGTGCTTGGCTGTTGCGTCCTTCAGCTCGCCGACACTGAGCCGTTGCGCCAGCGCATCACGGAGCTGACGCGGCGCGATGTGCCGCCTCTGATCGACGGCGGCGAATGGCAGGCGCGCATGCGGGCGGCAACCTTCGTGCAGGTCACGCCGCAAATGCTTTGCGCCACCGGCGCCATCGTGACCTTGCTCAACATGGAATTGCAACTGGCTGCCATGGCGTCGGAACGACCGATCAACAGCGTCTACAATCCGCGACGGCGCGTCGACTGCGCGGCGGAAGCGGCGGCGGTCCTGGCAGGACCTTGGCGTGACGACACGCTTTATGTTTTCGCTACGGGAACGCGCACCGGGATTCCGGCCGGCTGGCAGCCCGGCGGCCTGGCTTGCCAGCCCTTCAAGCAGGGGATCTGGTGCCTCGGGCCGCGCCCTGATGCGCGGCAGCAGCCGAGCGCCGGATCAGGGGGTGGCTGACCGTGGCCTCGCCCGCAGCAGCATCTGCTGACCGATCGGTTTGACCGGGCTGGCCAGCCAGGCACGGATCAGCCAGGGATGCACCGGCAGGCGTGACTTCACGCTCAGCGGCAGAAAGCGCGGGATCACCTGCAGCACCTCCCATCCGTTGGCAGCCAGGAAATCAGCCAGGCTGACATGCGACCATACCGACACATGGGTATAGTCATCGAAATAGGCACGGCACGCATATCGCCAGTTCGGCTGCACCATGGTCAATGATCCGCCGCGGCTCAGCTTGCCCCGCAGCCCGGCCAGCAGACATGCGACCTCGTCCTGCGACAAATGTTCCAGCAGATTGCTGGCGAAGGCAAAGTCGACCGACGCATCGGCAACCCGTTCAAGGTCGGTGACCGGGCCGATGATCGCCTCCACGCCCGGCGCCAGGTAGCGCGTGCAGCCGGGCCAGATATCGACGGCAACGCGGTGCCGGGCAACGACGCTGTTGATGAAGTCGCCATACCCGCAGCCCAGGTCCAGAACGCAGTCATCCGCCCGAATTTCGTGGCAGAAATGATATTTCCACAGGCTCCGCCAGACGATCGCCCGGCGAGGATCGTGCGCCAGGCGTGTGGCGTGGTATCCGTCGCTCACCGGACCAAAGGCTTCCAGCCGAAGATGATCCCGGCGATCATGCGCAACCCGACGGTCAGGGCGCGGCGGTTATTGACGTTGCCACCCTTGCTTGCGCCGACCCGCGGATGGAAGGTGATCGGACATTCCACCAGGAACAACCCGTTGGCCAGCGCCCGGTCGAGGAAGTGGGCGTTGAACTCCAGGTTCACCGATGGATCAAGCCGGGGCAGTAGGCGGGCCAGCGCGTCGCGGCGGCAGAGCTTGTAGGTGGTGCCGACATCGGTGACGGTACTGCGCCCGAGATGCTTGACTTCGAGCAGCTTGCCCACGAACAGATTGCCGTAAAACATGAAGGTGCTGAGTTGCGTGGTGTACTGGCGCAGTCGCTCGACGGTGCGCGTGCCGTTGACGATGTCGGCGTGGGGGGCGAAGGCCAGCAACTTATCAAGGTCGTAGGCACGGAACGTCATGTCCCCTTCACACAGCACGATCAGGTCGCTGTCCTCGAAGCGCAGCGCCTCGGTGAAACAGCGCACGACGCAGCGTCCGTAGCCCTGGACCGGTTCGTCGAAAGTGACGGCCCCGGCGCCTTCGGCAGCGGCGAAGGTGCCATCGCGGCTATTATTGCTGACGACGATGACGCGCCGGACCCGCGGATGGGCGGCGAAGTCGCGGACCGCGCTGGCGATGCTCGCCTCATCATTATAGGCGGTCAGCGCCACGGTCACCGCCAGACGGTCGACGGACTCGAAGCGGACGTCACCCTGATCCCGCTTGGCCTGGAGCAGGAACAGGAGGTCGGCCAGGGCCAGCAGCACGCCAACAGTGATCGGCACGCCGCTGTACCAGACGAGCCATTCGGCCAGCGGGAGCAATTCCCGGTTCAGTCCGAGCAGGACACGCGGAAACACCATCAGCACGCCGGCAAAATACAGCGCCAGCCCGATGCTGAAGCTCAGCGTGCCATACATGAGGAAAGGCACACGACGCCAACGGCCACCGGGTTCGCGCGTCGCAGTGTCATTGATCCGGACCGCCACCAGAATTCGCCTTTCATCGCCGTATCTGTCGGGCCTGATGTTCCGACCGGCCCGGATGTATTCACCCCGGCGGGTGAATCGGAACACCAGATCATGGGCGAGTGTTGCGCCCCGACGGCTGCTTCCGCCGCAGCCACAACACGAGCCACGCGGAATAGATTGTTGCTGTGGCGGAGTCCAGCGCAGCGAGGGCAGCCGCCGGGGCACTCGGGTGAAGGAAGGCCAGGGCTCCGCCCTTAGCAGGGTCCAGGGGCAGAGCCCCTGGCCTTCCTTCACCCGATTGCCCTGGAGCAGCCGCGGCCTGACCTCACTGTCCGCGCGGTCTGGCTGGGGCGGGAGGATTCGAACCTCCGCATGGCGGAATCAAAATCCGCTGCCTTACCACTTGGCGACGCCCCATCCGTGCAAGCTGATTAGGCGACCCGGCACAGCTCAGCAAGCCCCGCCCCATGCCCACCAGCCCGGGCGACGCACCAGCCCGGCCGTTTCGGCCGCTGCGGCCGCATCGGCGAACACACCGAAGCAGGTCGCCCCCGACCCGCTCATGCGCGCCAGCAGGCAGCCTGGCGTGGCCCGCAACGCCGCCAGCACCTCACCAATGACCGGGCACAGCGTCACCGCCGGCGGCTCCAGGTCATTGCCCAGCGCGGCCAGATCGCGCGCCATTGCAGCCGCATCCGGCCAGCCCGTCGGCAACGCGGCCGGAGCGGAAAAGCCGCCCGCGCGAGCGCGAAACACCGCCGGTGTCGCCACCGCCACGCCGGGATTGACCAGTACCATGCCGAAGCCGGGCAGCTCGGGCGCGGGCGACAGTGCCTCGCCCACCCCGCCCATGCGCGCCGGCCGCGCGGCCAGGCACACCGGCACATCCGCCCCCAATCGCAGCGCCAGGGCGTGCAGCGCCGCCGCGTCCGCCACCACCCCCCACAGCCGTCCCAGCAGGCGCAACGCCGCGGCGGCGTCGGCCGAACCGCCGCCAATGCCGGAGGCCACCGGCAGCGTCTTCACCAGCGTCAGCCGTGCCCCCGCCTGCACCCCTGTCGCCGCCGCCAGTCCGCGCGCCGCCCGCAGCACCAGATTGTCGGGCTCGGCCTGCAACGCGCCGCCAAAAGGCCCTTCCAGGGCGAGCGAAAACGCCGCGTCCGGCACGGCGCGCAGGGTGTCGCCGACGCGCGGAAACACCGCGAGGCTGTCGAGCAGGTGGTAGCCGTCCGGGCGGCGGCCGACCACGTGCAAGAACAGATTGACCTTGGCCGGCGCGGCTTCAGTGAACGGCACGGCAGCGGCGATTTGTCGGGTGGACTGAACAAGCCACCGCGGCGACCCGGAGTGTCGGCATCAGGCCTCTAGGGAATCGGGTTGGTGGCTGGCGGGGCCTGCGGCGCGGCGGCGACGCCCAGGGCCTGCTCGCTCTCGCGCAGCTTCGCCTCAAGCTTCGGCACATCCTCGGGCTCGGGATTGAGGTTCAGCGCCCGGCGCCACTGGAACAAAGCCTCCCGCCGGCGGCCGACCGCCCAATAGGCGTCACCCAGATGACCGTTGACGGTGGCATCCTCGGGCAACAATTCGACCGCGTGCTCCAGCGTCGTCACCGCGCCGGTCTTGTCGCCCTGACGCAGCATCACCCAGCCCAGGCTGTCGACGATGGCGCCGTCGTTCGGCCGCTGCTCCACGGCGCGCTCGATCATCTGGCGCGCGCGGGCCAGATTGCGGCCCTGCTCGGTCCAGGAATACCCCAGATAGTTCAGCACGAAGGGCTGGTCCGGGGCGAGGTTGAGCGCGGTCATGAAATCGGCTTCGGCGCGGGCCCAGTCCTTGGTCCGTTCCAACGCGATGCCACGGTCATAGAACAGCGGCCAGTCCAGCCGGCCGGGCTTGGACACGCGCGCCACCGCCTTGTCGTAGGCGGTCACGGCGTCGGCGTAGCGGTGACTGGAGCGCAGGATATCGCCCTGGCCGCCATAGGGCTCGGGCCGGTCGGGATAGTCGTGGGCGATCTGTTCCAGCTGGTGCAGCGCCTCCTCGGACCGGCCGGTCTGCTCGGTCAGTGCAGCGCGGTGCAGGCGCACGATCGCGATCAGCGGGTCGTCGGCGGCCACCGGCGCAAGCAACCGCAAGGCGGTGGCGGGGTGCTTCGACGCGTCCAGGATGTCGGTCGCCATCAGCCGGGCGGAGGTGTCGTCGGGGCGCAGGTCGAGCGCGAGGCGCAGCATCAGCATGGACAGCTCGCTGGCATCCTGCTGGCGCAGCGCCGAGGCCATGACCAGGTAGGCCTCCGCCAGCCCATCGGTCGGACGGCGGATGACCTTCTCGCCCGCAGCCGCCTCCAGCGATGGCAGCGCGATCGCGATTTCGGGGTTGAGGGCAGCGGTGGCCTTCAGCGTATCCGCCGCCTCGATCGGATGCCCCTGGCGCGCCTGCCAGCTTGCCAGCAGCCGGGCGAGTTCCAGAGTTGGCGCGCCATATTCGGCCTCGGCAACACGGTACAGCCGCGCCGCCTCGGCGGTGCGGCCGGCCAGATCGGCGATCAGCGCGCCGTGCAGCGCATAGATAAAGCGGGAGCGCTGGCCCTCGATGAACGGATGCAGCGTCGCCAGCGCGGCGTCGGTGCGTCCCGCCCCCTGCTGCGCCCAGGCCACCAGCAGCGGCTGCAGCAATTGCGTCAAACCCTGGCGGGGCAGCGCCGCATAGCGGCTCTCGGCCGCGTCCCAGTTGCCGCGGGCGGCATCGTGGCCAGCCAGCAGCAACTGCGCGCTCTGATTGTCCGGCAGGTCCTCGGCCAGGCGCACCGCCTCAGGCCGTCCGGCCAACAGGCAGGCCAGGAAGGCCTGCTGGCGCAGTTCGGCGCTGTCCGGGTCGAGCGCCAGCCCGCGCAGGAACGCGTCCGGGGCTACCTCAAGATCGTTGTCCATCGCTGCGAACCGGCCGGCGAGAAACGCCCCGGCCACGCTGCGCGGTTGCTCGCCCCCGGCCACCGCGCCTTGCGACACCGGGTTGGACGCCGCGCACGCCGACAACAGCGACAGAGCGAGCAGAAGAGACCGGCGGATCGAGCGACCGTGTTGCATATCCTCACCCTAACAGCGCCGTTTGCGCTTCGCCACGCGGGCAAAGTACCCGCGGGCCGGTTTTTACATCCCACCCGGATAGGCGGGCCCGCCGCCGCCTTCCGGTGTCACCCAGTCGATGTTCTGGGTGGGGTCCTTGATGTCGCACGTCTTGCAATGCACGCAGTTGGTAAAATTGATCTGCAGCCGCGGCGCCCCCTCGTCGGCGCCGACGATTTCATAAACGCCGGCCGGGCAGTAGCGGGTCTCGGGGCTGCGGTATTTGTCCCAGTTCACCGTGATCGCCAACGCGGGATCACGCAAGTGCAGATGGGGGGGCTGGTTCTCCGCGTGCGTGGTGTTGCTGATGAACACCGAGGAGAGCCGGTCGAAGGTCAGCACTCCGTCGGGTTTGGGGTAGGCAATCGGTGGGGCGGCATCGGCCGGACGTAATGTGGCGTTGTCGGGCACGCGGTGATGCAGCGTCCACGGCGCACGGCCGCGCAAGAGGTAGGTGTCCAGAGCCGCGTTCACAAGCCCGCCCCACAGGCCCCATCTGGAAAAAGCCGGGCGGATGTTGCGCACCTGGTACAACTCGTCCCAGATCCAGCTCGCCTGCAGGCGCGAGGTGTAGGAGGCCGGCTGGTCCTGCGCGCCGGCCAGCATCTCGGCCACCGCCTCGGCCGCCACCATGCCGGACTTCATGGCGGCGTGAATGCCCTTGATCTTCGGCACGTTCAGGAACCCCGCCGTGTCGCCCACCAGACAGCCGCCCGGGAAGCTGAGCTGCGGCAGCGACTGGAAACCGCCCTCGGCGAGCGCCCGCCCACCATAAGCGATGCGCCGGCCGCCCGCGAAATGCGGCCGGATGGCGGGATGGGTCTTGAGCCGCTGCATCTCCTCGAACGGCGACAGCCAGGGGTTCGTGTAGTCGAGTCCGACCACCACCCCGTAGGCCACCAGATTGTCGCCGAAATGGTACAGGAACGAGCCGCCATAGGTGGCGCTGTCCAGCGGCCAGCCGGTGGTGTGGATGATCAGGCCGGGCTTGTGGACCTCCTTCGGCACCTCCCACAGCTCCTTGACGCCGATGCCATAGGTCTGCGGGTCGCGGCCATCGCGCAGGTTGAACCGCGCCAGCAGCCGCTTGGTCAGGCTGCCGCGGCAGCCCTCGGCGATGATGGTGCAGCGCGCCCGCAGCTCCATGCCGGGCTGGAAGTTCGGCCCCGGGGCGCCGGTTTTCTCGCGGCCCATGTCGCCGGTGGCGATGCCGACCACCCGGCCGCCCTCCTCCAGCACCTCGGCAGCGGCGAAACCGGGGTAGATCTCCACCCCGAGCGCCTCGGCCTGCTGGCCGAGCCAGCGGCACACATCGCCCAGGCCGACGATGTAATTGCCGTGGTTGTGCATCTGCGGCGGGGTCGGCAGGCGCAGCGCGTGCTTCCGGGTCAGATAGAGAAACCGGTCATCCTGCGCCGGCGTGGTCAGCGGCGCTCCGCGCTCGCGCCAGTCGGGCAGCAGCTCGGTGAGGGCACGCGGCTCCATGACCGCGCCGGAGAGAATGTGGGCACCGACCTCGCTGCCCTTCTCGACCACGCAGACCGTCAGGTCGGGGGCGAGCTGGCGCAGCCGGATGGCGGCGGCCAGGCCGGACGGCCCGGCCCCCACGACCACCACGTCGAATTCCATTCGTTCCCGGGCCGCTGCGTCGGACATCGCTTCCCTCCGTCGCCCCACCATGGGGCCGATGGCGCTGTTTATGGCGGCGGAACCGGTTGCGCGGAAGCGCCGGTTTGGCGATGAGTGCCGCATGGACGCACTGGCAGCGCTGCGGCTGCAGATCGAATGGGGAGCGGACGAAGCGCTGGACGAGGCGCCGGTGGACCGTTTTGCCGTCCCGGTGCGCCCGGCTCCGGTCCAGCCCCCGGCGGCGGGCGCTGCCGCGCCCCGACCTGCGCCCCGCCCTGCGCCAGCACCCGCGCCGGCCATGCCCCCTGCCCTGCCCGTGGGTCCGGCGCTACGCGCCCAGGAGGTTGCCGCGGCGGCGCGCACGCTGGCCGAGCTGCGCGCCGCGCTGGCCGCCTTCGACGGCTGCAAGCTGGCCGCCACCGCGACCAACCTGGTGTTCGCCGACGGCAACCCCGATGCCGGGTTGATGCTGGTGGGCGAGGGGCCGGGCGCGGAGGAGGACCGCATGGGGAAACCCTTTGTCGGGCCGTCCGGTCAGTTCCTCGACCGCATGCTGGCCAGCATTGGCCTGAACCGGACGCAGCTGCTGATCACCAACCTCATCCCCTGGCGCCCCCCCGGCAACCGCAACCCGACCGACGCCGAGGTACTGACCTGCCTGCCGTTCCTGCTGCGCCACATCGCGCTGGTGCGGCCGCGGCGGCTGGTGCTGCTGGGCGCGCTCGCCGCCCGCGCGGTGACCGGCAGCAGCACCGGCATCACCCGCATGCGCGGGCGCTGGGTGGACGTGACCATTCCCGGCCTGCCCGAGACGGTGCCAGCGCTGCCCATGCTGCACCCGGCCTATCTTTTGCGCACCGCGGGCGCCAAGCGCTTGGCCTGGGCCGATTTTGTTCTTCTCCGGCGCACGCTCGACGCCGATATGAAAAAATCGTGAATGAAGAATGGGCGATAACCTGCTGAGAAATAGCGACGCATCGCAAAAATAAGACAATCTTCATGTCGAAGTGTTGCGCCCGGTAATATTCTCGTGTACCGGCGGCTCCATGCGAGGAACCGAACGGACAAAATCCCCCTTTCCCGCGGCCCGGGCGCTGATCGCCGGTGCTGCCATTCTGGCCGGAGCCGCAGCGCCCCGAGCCTTCGCCCAAACCGAGGCAGCGGTGCCCGGTGGCGACGACACCGCCCTGGCCATCCCCCGCCTGGCGCCGCGCCAGCAACAAGGCGTGGCCCTGCCGCAACCGCTGCCGCACAGTGAAGCCGCGCGCATCCGCCATGTCTTCGCCCTGCAGCGCGCCGGCGAGCTGCGTACGGCGGCGGCCGAGGCGGCGCTGCTCGACCCCGACATCACCGTGGCCGGCCTGGCCCTCGGCCATTCCATGCAAGGCTATATACTGGCCGACCGCAATCTCGGCCCGTTCACCCGCCCGGGGGCCGAAGAGCTGCAAGCCTGGCTGGCGCAGTTTGCGGACCTCGCCGATGCGCCCTCTGTGCATACGCTGCTGATGAACCGGGCGCCCCGCGGCGCCAGGCTACCGCCGGCGCCGAACGCGGTCATGCTGTCCGCCGATCTTTCCGCCCCGCCCGCCACCGCCCCGGTGCCGGAGGAGACCGAGCCGGTCGGCCAAATGCCGGCACGCAATCCGGGGCTCGATCGCGACGTGTATGATGCTGCGCGCTCCCGCCGGCCGGAGGCGGTGCAGCGCCTGCTGGAACGGACGCGCGGCATCTCGTCCGTCTATGGCGCGCTGCTGCGCGGCGAGGCGGCGCAGATCCTGTTCACCCTCAATCGCGACCAGGAGGCCTATGACGTGGCCGCCCCGGCCGCCCTTGCCTGCAGCCGCACCGCCGAAACCTGCCACGGCGCCGCGTTGGCCGGCTATGCGGCCGGGCTGGCGGCTTGGCGCATGAACCGGCCCGACCTCGCCGTGCCGGTGTTCGAGGCCGGCTGGCGGGCCGATCTGGCCACCTCGGCCCTGCGCGCCGCCACCGCCTTCTGGGCCGCCCGCGCGCATCTGCGGGTGCGCGACCCGGCCGGCTACGTGCCCTGGATGACGCGCGCCGCCGCCGAACGCCGCACCTTCTACGGCATGCTGGCGCGGCGCACCCTCGGGCTCGACATCGGCTTCGGCCCGAGCGGACGGGACTCGCGCGAGACGCTGGGCGAGGCGGATATCGAGGCGGTGGCCGCCACGCCGCAAGGCCTGCGCGCCTTCGCCCTGCTGCAGGTCGGCCAGGAGCACCGCGCCGAGGCCGAGCTGCGCTGTCTCTGGCCGCTGGCGAAAGATTCGCCAGCGCTCGGCCGCGCCATCATGCTGGTGGCCGAGAATGCCGGGCTGGTGGAACTGGCCTCCCAGCTCGCCGATCTGGTGCAGTCCACCGACGGGCGGCAACGCGACGCCATGCGCTTCCCGGTGCCGCGCCTGCGTCCGGCCGGCGGCTTCCGCATGGACCCGGCGCTGGTCTACGGCATCACCCGCACCGAATCGGATTTCAACGCCGACCTTGCCTCCCCGGCCGGCGCGGTCGGGCT
Organism: uncultured Acetobacteraceae bacterium; assembly: GCA_903918195.1. GTDB lineage: Bacteria > Pseudomonadota > Alphaproteobacteria > Acetobacterales > Acetobacteraceae > Rhodovastum. Next base: position 51,751 of record CAIXDS010000274.1, read on the forward strand.
GATGCAGATCATGCCGGAGACCGCCAGCTTCATCACCCACGTGTCGTCCATGGCCGCGATGGCCGGGCAGCTGCGCGACCCGTCGCTGAACCTCGATCTTGGCCAGCGTTACGTGGACTACCTGGCCGGGCAGGACATGATCGGCGGCGATCTGGTGCGGCTGCTGGCCGCCTACAATGCCGGCCCCGGCAACGTCGTCCGCTGGAATGCCACGCTGCGCGACGGCGGCGACCCGCTGCTGTTCATCGAGGCGATCCCGATCGACGAAACCCGCGCCTACGTGCCGCGTGTGCTGGCCTATACCTGGATCTACGCCGCCCGGCTGCATTTGCCCACGCCGACGCTGGACGAACTCGCCGCCGGCGGCTGGCCGCAGTATCATCCGCTGGAAACCAGACAGGAGCCGCCCGCCCGTCTGCATTGACGCGGCCGGCGGCGCACGGAGGCGCCCGCATGGCCCGCATCGACGAAAGCCGCCCGTTTGTTCCGGTCAACATCGCCGTGCTGACGGTGTCGGACTCGCGCACCGCCGAGAACGACACCTCGGGCGACACGCTCGCCGCCCGCATCACCGCGGCCGGGCACCATCTGGCGGCACGGGCCATAGATAAGGATGACGTCGCTGCGATCACGCAGCGCCTGCGCGGCTGGATCGCCGACCCGGAGGTGGATGTGGTGATCACCACCGGCGGCACCGGCGTCACCGGCCGCGACGTGACGCCGGAAGCGTTCGAAGCCGTGCTGGAGAAGAAGATAGAAGGCTTCGGCGAGTTGTTCCGCATGCTGAGCTGGCAGAAGATCGGCACCTCCACCATGCAGTCGCGGGCACTCGGCGGGGTGGCCGGCGGCACCTATCTGTTCGCGCTGCCGGGCAGCCCGGGGGCGTGCAAGGACGGCTGGGACGACATTCTGGTCTGGCAGCTCGACAGCCGGCACCGCCCCTGCAATCTGGTGGAGCTGATGCCGCGGCTGCAGGAGCACTTGAACGCGCAGGCAGCAGAAGACTGATTCGAGATGGGCGGTGTTGGCTGAGGTCGGCTGGCTGGCATCGAATCCAAGCTGGTCGTCAGCGCCAATGCAACTTGTCACGCACCTTCTTTATCCGGTTTGCCTGGGAGAGAAGTGCTTCGGACTTGTGATCAGCTACGAATTGCCTCAATTTTGAATGGCAACGTCTATGAACGAAGTCCCGGTAATCGCCCATTCAGGATTGAAATGAGACTCGTCCTTGAAAATCGGCAGACCGTCGGCGTCGGTGGATCGGCATTGGTGTTCGTTGCAATGAAGCGCTGGAAAAGGATCGATTACCGCGACGCCCTCGCGCACCGCAAACTCCAGCAGTTTCTTTCGTAATTGGAACACCTCGTCCCGCACATCAGACATCATATTTTTCTCGAACCCATTTACTCCATAGCCATACAAGCGAGCTCGAAAATTGGTCGGGCTGAAATTGGACGAGTCCGGATTACCGAGGAGGAGGAAGACCCGTTTCCCTTCTGATGACAGCAATCTAATCTCCTGCGCCAACTGCGTGAGAGCCAGGGCCTTACCTTCATTCGTGGACAAAGACGGTCCGTTGACAATCGAGTAATCCGACGTCAGAAAATACCAGTTCCACGCTCCGCCGATCACGACGGAGGTCACGTTTGCTCGATGTGCCAGATCGAACCCTTGCGCGAGAACATCATGGCAACCTTTACGCGTAACATCCTTCGCGACGACGTTTTCAATCGGGATGCAGCCACCACCGATCGCAAAAATCGCCCCATTGACGTCGGCTGAGTCCACGCGTTTGGCAACATATTCCGCATATTGAGCAAGCTGTGAATCTCCAATGAATACGGTTAACCGGCCCCGCTCCGGATGGAATTCATAGACACCGTTGCCATTTGAATCGAAATATTTTCTCGTTGTTTTGAGGAAATCCCACTCATCGCGCTTGACCGAGGTAGCCAGGTGCAGCCGTGGCGGCAGTTCGTGGACCGCGATGACCGCACCAATAGCAAGCACCACCAACATTGACGCCGCGAGAATGCTCAGCTTAACCGGCGTACCACCCTTCATTCTAAATGGTATTTCCACGATACGAAACGTCAGAAAAGACAGACCGATAGACACGAAGACGAGCGATAGACGAAGTGCAATATGTTTCCATCCGAGCGCTCCTCCAAAAAAAACATACGCATAGGAGAGAAGCGGCCAATGCCAAAGGTACAGTGGATAGCTGATCAGACCGATCCATACTAAATATCGGTTACTTAGAATTTTTTGATTGGCCCAGCCGTTCGGTCCGGTCGCGATTAACAACGCCGTCCCCAACGTGGGGAATAACGCCCAGTAACCCGGAAAGCGGATGTCCTCACTTAAATATAAAATAGAAAATATTATCAATATCAGCCCGATCAATGAAGCGACGCGACGTTTTCCGTGGAAATAATCAACGTTCTTCAAATCGAGGCGCGCCAGACCAGCGCCAATCATCAATTCCCAGAAACGACCGAGCGGCGAATAATATGCTGCTGCCGGATCGTTAAATACATAATATAGTCCTGCACAAAATGATGTTAGCCCCATAATGATAAACACATAGGAAAAGCGTATATGCCCATGATAGGCAACGTACATGAAGAGCGGCCAAAAAATGTAGAACTGTTCTTCGATTGCCAAGCTCCACAAATGAAGAAGCAGCTTCGATTTTGAATCTGCATCAAAATATCCACTTTCGCCCAACAGTGTGAAGTTTTCAAAAAATAGCGCTGACGAAACGACATGTTTACCGAGACGAAAAAATTCAATGTCATACAAAAAAAACCAACCGATTGCGATAGTTGTTAGTAAAATAATGATAAGAGCTGGAAATATCCGCCGAATACGTCTGTCATAAAAATTTGCAATGCTAAACCTAACGTTCCTAAGGTCTGAAATTATGATGGAAGAGATAAGAAATCCAGAAATCACGAAAAATATGTCTACACCTACAAATCCACCTGGAGCGGCAAACGGAATTGCGTGATAAATGACGACCGACATTACCGCAATCGCGCGCATGCCGTCGATATCCGATCTGTATTCACTAAAATGAATCTTGTTTACGACGCCATATAAGGAACTATATTTATCATCCGTAACGACTTCGATGGTTTTCGATGGACCGCTTCCGTTCAATTTACCTACGCCGCGTGTCAGGGGGCAGTCAAGATCGAAAGATTCGCAATCGTTCATCCGTCTTCACCCGCTGTTCGACACTTTATAACGTGAGCCTGGAAATCGTGCTGTGTTGTGTGAAACATTATAGCTTCGTGCGATCACCGCGCCGATGCGGCTGGCCTTTCAATCTACGCATTACCGGGCATCCCTGATGGGTTGCGCGCGGAATGCCGAACAGCGTGGATGAGTATTTTAGTCTCGATTATTTCACAAATATCTAAGATAGCGGTAAGGACGGAACGTGTCAATGACTTTGATACAGCAAGCGTAGAGCGGAAAAGCGAAGCGTATTCCGCCTCTTGCGTGTCACGCTCGTTCTCCGGCCTCCGGTGGCTCGACGCCACCGCCAAGCCAGCCAGCGGGGTACATGCAGCCTGCGACACAACGATGGAACGACGAATACGGTCAATCTGCCGCGCTCTCCACCAAACCGTGTTTCACCGGGTTGAAGTGCATATAGTCCATATGCACAGCATAGTCCCGATCATCGCGGATCGTGTGTTTCCAATATCGCCGCTGCCAGATGCCGCGTTGGCCCCTGCGTTGCGTGGCCAGTGACCGCCGTTCACCCGCAGGTACGGATTTTGAGAACGCGGTAATGGGGCAAACCGCTGATACTACATCATCCGGCCCGCCCCATCGAAACGCGACGCCGTCCGCGCCACGATCTCCTCCCGCCGCGCCCGCATCGCCGCCCCACGCGCACGCACCACCTCCACCACCTCGGCCGGCGCCGTGCGCGGCGAACCCGCATCAAATGGCGGCTCCGGCGCATACTCGATCTGCAACTGCACTGCCTGCGCCACCCGCGCCCCAAACAGCTCGGCCACCACCGTCAGGGCAAAATCGATCCCCGCCGTCACCCCGCCGCCGGTGAACAAATTACCGTCCCGCACCACCCGACCCTCGGTCGGAACCGCCCCAAACGCCGCCAGCAGATCATGCACCGCCCAATGCGTGGTGGCCCGCCGCCCCCGCAGCAGCCCGGCCGCTCCCAGCACCAGCGCCCCGGTACACACCGAAGTGACATAACGCGCCCCCGCCGCCTGGGCGCGCAGGAAGTCGAGAAGGGACGCATCCTCCATCGCCGCATTCACCCCCGGCCCGCCCGGCACGCACACCACGTCCAGTTGTGGGCACCCTGCCAGCGTGGTGTCGGGCAGGATGCGCAGGCCACCGGCGATGCACACCGGGTCGAGCGTCTTCGCCAGCAACAGCGTCGCCGTCCCCGGTGCGGCGCGGAACACCTCATGCGGCCCGGTGAGGTCGAGCTGCGTCAGGTCGGGAAACAACAGCAGGCCGATGCGGATGCCGGTCACGGCGGCGTGCTTCCTGATGCCAGAGTGGTGAGGTCGGACTTTACAAGGTTTTCGGATTTACCGGCGCGACCGGTCATGCCGCAGACAGGTTTCACCGCGCGCCCCGCATTCGTCCACCCATCTCTTGCCGTAATCGGGCAATACTCTTTCCCACAGCAAGAACGCGGCAGCCGCCGCCACGGAGAACAACAATGGGCGACTTTGATTTCGACGACGGTCTGGTGCATGGCCATCTCTGGGCATCCGAGCCATTCGGCCGCCCGCAAGTGCGGCACGAGAGCGCCCCGCGCACCGAAATCTCCGCCAACGCGGATGAAGGCTACGACGATGGCCTCGTCCACAACCACGGCTGGGCGCGCAGCGCCTGACAGGCGAAGCAAACTGAGGCCAGGGGCTCTGTCGCCGGGTGAAGGCAGAGCCCTGCGGGTTCCATTATTTTTGATCGTGCCTTCAACATCCGGGTCACCGTGGCGGTGCAGCGCCGCCACCGACCCGGCGCCACCGGCGGGCCGAGTCGCGGCCCGCGACCGCGCCGCACCCTGCGCGCGCAAAGCACGGCTGCAATCTCCCCTGCACAGGCACAGGCGAGCCCGCCCGCCGGCCGCAACACGCCGCCCGGCCTGAAATCCGGCCGCGTCATGCGGGCCAGGGCACAGAAGCCCTTGGCTTTTTTGCCGGATTGCCGGCGACAAAACGCGACCCACCTTGCCCCCGGCGCCGAATTCGGCAACTCCTGCGCTGCCGGCCGGGTTGTGCCCCGGGCCGGTTGAGCCATCTATACCTAACGATTCCGGATCAAGGCGAGGACGCCCCACCATGGACCTCATCATCGGGCAGAAGCAGGCCGGCGCCACCGCGGGCGGCGCCAGCCCCGACGCCCTGATTGTCGACGGCGATCAGAAAACCTTCATGCAGGACGTGGTCGAGGCCTCCCGCACCATCCCGGTCCTGGTCGATTTCTGGGCCACCTGGTGCGGCCCCTGCAAGCAACTCACCCCGGCGCTGGAAAAGGTCACCCGTGCCGCCGGCGGTCGCCTCAAGCTGGTCAAGATCGACATCGACAAAAACCGCGGCCTTGTGCAGCAGCTGGTCCAGCTCGGCCTGCCGCTGCAATCGGTGCCCACCGTCGCCGCCTTCTGGCAGGGCCAGATCGCCGATCTGTTCCAGGGCGCGCTGCCGGAATCCGAGATCAAGCGGTTCGTCGAGGCCCTGCTCAAGCTGGCCGGCGGCGCCATGCCCGCCGCCGACCTGATCGCCGAGGCGAAGACCGCGCTGGAGCAAGGCCGCCCGCAGGAAGCCGCCGAGCTGTACTCCGCCGTCCTGCAGGAGGAGCCGGAGAACCCCGAGGCCTGGGGCGGCCTCATCCGCACCCTGCTGGCGCTCGGCGACGAAGATCAAGCCAATGCGGCGCTCGCCGAGGTACCGGCCAAGATCGCCGACCATACCGAAGTGTCGGGCGCCCGTAGCGCCCTCGCCCTGGCCGCCGAGGGCCGCAAAGCGCGCGACCAGCTCGCCACCTTCCAGCAGCGCCTGGCCGCCGACCCGGCCGACCACCAGGCCCGCTACGACCTCGCCACCGCCCTGAATGCCAGCAATCGCCGCGAGGAAGCCGCCGACGCCCTGCTGGACATCATCCGCCGCAACCGCGCCTGGAATGACGACGCGGCGCGGCTGCAACTGCTCAAGTTCTTCGAAGCCTGGGGCTTCGACGACCCCGCCACCGCGGCCGCCCGGCGCAAGCTCTCGGCCATCCTGTTCAGTTGATGAACCACTGACATGGGCCACCTGCACCCCCGGCCGGAAGACCTGCCCGAGAGTTTTCCGGTCTTCCCGCTGACGGGGGCGCTGCTGCTGCCGCGCGGGCGGCTGCCGCTCAACATCTTCGAGCCGCGCTACCTCGCGTTGATCGAGGAGGCACTGGCGAGCGGACGCATGTTCGGCATGATCCAGCCCGACCCGCAGGCGCCGCCGGTTGCCGCCGGCCCGGCGCTGTACCGGATCGGCTGCCTCGGCCGGCTGTCCTCGTTCAGCGAGACCGAAGACGGGCGCTACCTGATTACCCTCACCGGCGTTATCCGTTTCGCCGTGGCCGAGGAGCACCCGCTGCAGCGCGGCTATCGCCGGGTGCGCGCCGATTTTACTGGTTTCGCCGCCGACCTCGACGCCGCCGCTCCGCTGACCGGATTCGACCGCCCGGCCCTGCTCGCTTCCCTGCGCGCCTCCTTTTCCCGCCGCGGCATCGAGGCGAACTGGGAGGCCATCGACAGCATGGCCGACGACGCCCTGGTCACCACTCTGTGCATGGCCTGCCCCTTCGAGGCGGCCGAAAAGCAGGCGCTGCTGGAAGCGGCGACGCCGGCGGACCGCGCCGCCACGCTCGCCACCCTGCTGCAGATCGACATCCACGCCACGGGGACGGACACTGCGCCGGCCCGCTCCCGGGCAAGCTGACGCGCCGGCGCAGGAGTTCTCGCCCATGACCGACACGACCGCCCCGACCACCGCGCATGCGCCGGTGGACCCGCGGCTGCTGGAAATCCTCGTCTGCCCGATAACCAAGCAGCCGCTGCACTACGACCGGGTGCACAACGAGCTGGTCAGCCGCGCCGCCGGCCTGGCCTACCCGATCCGCGACGGCATCCCCATCATGCTGCCCGACGAGGCCCGCCAGCTGGACGATGGCTAATGCCCACGCCGACCGAAATCCGCCTCCGGCTGGCCGAGAAGCGGCTGGAGGTTGATTTCGACGACGGCAGCCGGTTTTCCTACCCGGCCGAGCTTCTCCGCGTCGAAAGTCCCAGCGCCGAGGTGCAGGGTCACAGCCCGGAGGAACGCAAAACCGTGGCCGGCCGGCGCCATGTCGGCATTGTCGCGGTCGAGCCGGTCGGCAACTACGCCGTGCGGCTGGTGTTCGACGATGGCCACAACACCGGCATCTATGCCTGGGACTACCTGCACCGCCTCGGCCGCGAGCAGGAGCAGCGCTGGCAGGACTACCTGAATGCACTGGCCGCCAAGGGACTCAGCCGCGACGCCGGGGCAATGGGGTGAAGGAAGGCCAGGGCTCTGCCCTGGACCCGCCGTCGCGCGCAGCGCGCCTTCGGCGCGACGGGCAGTGGCCCCTTGGAACCCATTCGGTTAGGAGCCTTTGGCCGCTGGTGGGGGCGGATCAGCCGGAGCGCAGGCGGGGTGGCGGCAG
>CAIXDS010000275.1 GCA_903918195.1 uncultured Acetobacteraceae bacterium
ACCCGCCAAGGGGCAGTGGCCCCTTGGAACCCATGACTTATGTAAGGGGTCCAGGGGCCTCTGGCCCCTGGTGGGTTCCAAGGGCGAAGCCCTTGGTGGGGTCCGGGGCAACGCCCCGGCGCCCGGCAAGCCAGGTCGCCAACAGCCCACAAGCAGCGGCAAAACTCAGCCACAACCCCGCCATCGCCCGGTTGCCGCTGGCATGGAACAACGCCTGGGCAATCGCCGGCGTGTTGCCGCCGAAGATCGCGGTGGCCAGGCTGTAGGCCAGCGAGAAGCCAACCGTCCGCACCGCGACCGGCATGATCTCGGTCAGATAGACCACCATGGCGCCGTTGTAGCAGCCGTACAGGAACGACAGCCACAACTCGACCGCCAGCATGCGCTGAAACGACGGCGCCTGCACCAGCCACCACAGCACCGGATAGGCGGTCAGCAGCGCCAGCACCGTACAGGCATACAACAGCGGCCGGCGGCCGATGCGGTCGGACACCGCGCCCGCCACCGGCAGCCAGAACAGGTTGGAAATGCCGACGCACAGTGTCACCAGCAGGCTGTCGGCATCCGACAGCCTCAGCACCGTTCGCCCGAATGTCGGCGTGTAGGCGGTGATGAAGTAGAACGACACCGTGGTCATGGTGACCAGCAGCATGCCGATCACCACGATGCGCCAGTTGTGGCGCATGGAGGCCAGGATCTCGTTCAGGCTCGGGTGATGGCTGCGCGCGGCGAACGCCTCGGTCTCCTGCAGCGAGCGGCGCAGCAGGAAGATCAGCGGAATGATCATGCAGCCGATCAGCATCGGAATGCGCCAGCCCCATGCCGCCATCTGCGCGGGCGAGAACCGGGCGCTGAGCGCAGCGCCCACCAGCGCCACGAAGATCACCGCGATCTGCTGGCTGCCGGACTGCCAGCTGACGTAGAATCCCTTGTTCCCCGGCGTCGCGATCTCCGACAGATAGACCGACACGCCGCCCAGTTCGACGCCGGCCGAGAAGCCCTGGATGAGGCGCCCGAGCACCAGCAGCAGCGGGGCGAAATAGCCGATGGTCGCATATCCCGGCACCAGCGCGATCGAGGCGGTGCCGACCGACATCAGCGCCAGCGTCAGGATCAGGCCGCGCCGCCGCCCGTAGCGATCGACATAGGAGCCGAGCACGATGGCGCCGATCGGGCGCATCAGGAAGGCCAGCGCGAACGTCATCAGCGACTGCATCAGCGAGGCGAATTCATCGGTGCTCGGGAAGAACGCCTGGCCGATCGCGCTGGCGTAGTAGCCGAACACGAAGAAGTCGTACATCTCCAGGAAATTGCCGCTGGCGACGCGGATCACCGCCTTGATCTTCTCGCGCCGCTCGGCGGGCGTCAGCATGGACCGATTTCCCTGCGGTTCTGGCCTGGTCCGGCCGATCTTCGCGCCGCCCGGCCCCGACCGCCAGTGCCTTTCCGGTCGCGTCCGCGTGGGGGGTAGCGCCCGGCCGGCCGCCTTCGCCGCCATCCCGGACGAGGCGGCGCCCGAGGCGATCCACGTCGTCTACTGCGACGAGGCCGTTGCCGGCACCGGGACCTGTGAGCCGGGCAACCCGATCCGCCTCACCCCGCATGGCGGCGGCGGCACCGCCTTCCGGCCGGTGTTCGACTGGATCGCCGGGTCGGACATCCAGCCGGTCTGCGCCGTCTACCTGACCGACCTCTACGGCAGCGAGTTCGGCCCGGCGCCGGAGTATCCGGTGCTGTGGATCAGCACCGGGGCAAGCTCGGCGCCGTTCGGGGAGGTGATTTCGTACCCGTGAGAGCGACGACGGGGGGAAGGCATAGATCGAGGTCAAAGGTGGGCGACTGATATCGACCCTGAGAGGATATGCGGCTGGAATATGAGAAAGCAAAGTTGGCGGAATGCGCTGCACTTCGCCGCCAACTTGCTACCTTCTCCAGAGGCGACGAGTCCGATGGCCCACGGTAATCGTGAGGCCGTCTATGCTTTTCACCTTGTAGGCATTAAGCCATTCTGAAAGCCGCGACACCGGGCGGCGGCCTAGGTCACGCTCCATGTTCCGGATGCTATTCTTGCTGAGATAGAGGATAACGGTTCCGTGACCGTTATGTTCTTCCTGCCCGTACAGATCGAGTAGCTGATCGACCATCGGCGGAATGCCTCGTTGCTGTGCCCGCTTCTCGGCATGCTTAGTATTCATGACAGACGCTCCAAACCTTCAAGCAACTCGTCAAGCTTTGATTGGCGCTCCCGTTCGGAATCGTTTCCTGGGATGCGGCTGTCAGGCACGTAGCAGCTCAACCCTAGCAGGTCTTGCGCCGTTCTATCGAAGATGGTCGTGTACAGGCTGTCAGCCGGCATTACGGCGTCGTTTATGGGGTCTCGTTGGACCCGAATAGTTTTTCCGCTTGTGGGCTCGACGTAGTCTTCGAGTCCTGCTTCTTCGGCATAAATTCTCATCCCGTCTCGTATTGCCCAGAACGGGTTGATGTCTTGCCCAAGTGGATAGAAGCCGGACTGGAAGAAAGAGCCATCGTGCTTGCTCTCATTCCAAACCGCACCGCGCCAATTGTTGGCAACACCGTCGAAGAGGAGCGTATCAATAAACTTCGGTGAGACCGCGAGCAGTAGGAAGAGTCTGTTAAAGAATGCATCTCTCACGATACGCTTGCGGCTGCAAATTTCTTTGAGACGGTCCGTGATATCCAACGGCAGCGCCAAGCTAACGAGATTGCGATCAAGCTTATCGAGTCGCTTGGAGACGTAATCATAGCTCTCTTTCGAATTCGGTATTGACACCTCTTCATCTAGCCAATGAAGTTCAAATTCAAGAACCTTGATTAGGAAGGCGTCTCGTCGCAGGCATGCTGTCTTTATTTTCGCATCAAGCTTGTCGATGATCGGCCGCCATATTTTGACGGAAATCTTGGGGGCCGACGGCTTGGTTGTCATGCTGTGCTCCTACGCAACGCCTCGAAGACACTTTTAGGGGTTTTCCTCCTCCATGTCGAGCGGCCAAATGGCTAAGGAAATTTCTTTATAAATTTGGGCTGAGCGACGGATCAGCCAGCAAGCGGCCGACAGTTGTCCGCAAGGAGAGTGAAAGGGCCGAGCGAGCTTTCGTGACGTGTCAGCAGTTAGAGCATTTTCACCCTGACTGGACATAGCCGGCATGCCGGATGAAGTTCCTGCATTCTTCCGGCGAGACAGAGCCGGTGATGGAGCCGAGCGCCTTCCAGAGGGCATCGACGGTGCGCAGGGCCATGGCACGCAGCTG
>CAIXDS010000276.1 GCA_903918195.1 uncultured Acetobacteraceae bacterium
ATCGTTACCGCCGCCTGACTCGTAATTTGGAACAAAGTCCAGCCGCCGCAGAAGATGCGGTCGAGATTGCCAATGTCCACCGCGTCCTTCGCGCCTACTGCCGCGAAAAAGCGTCTATGGGATAGTCAAACAGGCTCTCACTCTACAACGGACCCGAAAGGGCGTCTGCGTTAGGTGAAAACCGGAAGTAGGGCACTCCTGCCATGGACGCTTGGTTTGCGCCCATGTCGGCCAACCTGATGACCAGCATTAATATCGTCGATAAGCCGAACTGGAAGACTTGGCGGCCCGATCATCGGGTCCCCGGACTCGCTCGCCCGATCGTGACTCTCAGAAGTTGGCGGTGTTCACATCAGCCGCGTTGCCGAGTAGGACGAGACCGGGCGCGAAAGTGAAGGATTCCTTCGCGAACACGTCCTCCTCGTGCCCGTCGTCGTAGGTTTCCCGGTACCCGGTCACAGGCTGGATCGTAGCGCCCTGCGTGAGCAGCTTCGCCTGGGCATTCAGCCACGGCTTCGTCAACTTGAGGGATTGGAGATGCGTGTCGATGCCCATTAGCAGGTTGCTTGCTTGCTGATTGGGAACACCAGAGTCGTTCCCTTCCTCCATGAAGTGGAATAGTACCGCGCCATAGATGTCATGCGAGCCAAGTAGTCCGACGTCGCTGTACATCGTGAGGAGCCTGACAACCCGCTCGATGTCCTGGATGACACCCGGGAGGTTCCCGACCCCAAGCTTCGCCTCCGCGATTAGCAACGGTGGGCACTGACTGTCCGACGGACGCACAAGGATGTCGATCCGCTGGCTGTCCTTCTTGCCAAAACGGTAGCGCGCGAGAACGCTGTCAAGTTCGGGGAGAGCCGTCTTGGCCCTCCCGCTGCGCACCCATGCCAGCCCACGTGCATGTCGGCGCAACTCCTTCATGTGTGTCTCCAGACTGACGATGCGGTCCGGAGCGGTCAGCTTCTTCGCCACCTCCACTGTAATCACGTACTCTGGGTGTATGTCGGCGTTCTTGGACGCGTCTTCCTCAACACCCAGGAAGAGCTGATTGGTGCTGAGGGCTTGGGCGACCCCGTTTCCGATCGCCTGCACGATCTCCTGCGCGTTTATTGTCATGATCTTTAACCTTTGCATCGCGTTTGTCGTTGTACAGGCGACATTTTGCGCTCTGACGGCAGGGCCTTCAACGTCAATCCCAAGTGGCTATCTTCTGATTTGGTAAGCTGCACCTGAGCCGCAATAACTTCCATCCCGACCCGACATTAATACAGGCCGCCTCCGTGCTCCGCTACCGATGCATGATCACCTCCCCGAACGGCGCCTCGGTCAGCTCGGTGCTGACCCACAGCACCGGATAATCCGGCGCCGGGCCGAAGTCGCAGCCGCAGAGGTCGGTGAGGTACACGGCGCAGACCGGCTGGAGGTCCGACCCGGCGATCCAGTCGAACACCGGCCGGAACGCCGTGCCGCCGCCGCCATGCGGGGTGAGGCAGATGACGTCGCCCGGCTCATAGGTCTCGGTGCCGGCAACCGCATCGTCGCAATAGACGACGTGGATGGCTTCGGGTGCCGCCTCGTCCAGGATGGCGGTGATCTCGGCCGAGAAGGCGGCGAGGGTGGCCGCGTCGATGCTGCCGCTGGTATCGACGCCGATGACCACCGGGCCGAGGCTCTCGCTGCGCAGCGACGGCAGGTAGAGCCCGCGGGCGATGTAGCGCCGGTTGGGCGGGGTCCAGGCGTAGTCGGACTTGGCCGCGGCGGAGAGGTAGCGGCGCAGTACCTCGCGCCAGTCCAGGCGGGGCGCCACCTGCTCCCGGATGGCGCGGGCAGTGTCGCCGGCACCGAGGCCCATGGCCTTGGCCGTCGCCTCGGCCTGGGCCGTGGCGATCGACCAGGTTTCCTCCTGGCGGGCAAGGTCCGCGGCCGAAGGCGTGCCGGCGCCGGGCTCGCCGGGCTCATCGCCGCCGGGAGGCGGGTCGGTGACGCCGCCCATGCCGCCGGGATCGGTGCCGTCGCCGTCGCCGCCGGCGTCCTGGGGGAGCCGGTCGTAGATTTCCTCGGCCGACAGGCCGGCATAGGTGGGATCGAGCAGCACGCCCTCGGGCATCTCGAACTCGGCCTGGGCCAGCAGCGGGTTGATGGCGTAATCGCAGGCGATGTTCCAGCGCTGGAGGTCGCGCCCCTCGCGCCGGGTGTGATGCAGCGCGGCGCAGTGCATCGTCTCGTGCGCGATCATGGTGCGCAGCGCGCCGCGCGACAGGCCGGTCACGAAGTCCGGGTTGTAGCGGATGGTCACGCCGTTGGTTTCCATCGTCTTGATCGACGAGTCCTCCACCGGGGCGAGGCGCAGCGACAGCACGCCCCAGAACGGCGCCCCGACGAGGAGCGCCGCGCGGGCCTTAGCGAAGAGTTCGGATGCCGCGCTCATCAGCAGTATCCTTCCATCTGCGAGAGGATGCCGGCGGCGGCATCGACCACCTCGGCGCGCAGGGTGCGGTCCTCGCGCAAAGCCTCGGGCTCGTGGCAGGCGACTTTCGTCGCCAGTTCCTGGCGCACGCGCTCGATCTCGGCATCACCGGTGAGGTTGAGCCGTGGCATGATCTCCAGCAGCGACCGCACGTTCTCGATCAGGCTGTCGCGGAACGGGTGGAGTCTGGTGCCGGCCACCGGATCGACCTCGAAGGCACCGAGCCGGTCCACCAGCCGGGCCGTCACTTCCTGCACCCGCTGCCACAGATCGCGATTGGCGTTGGCGACCAGTTCGGCGTTGCGCGCCTCGATCTCGGCGCGGATTTGCGCGACATGGGCATCGCCGAGCCGCACCCGGAAATCATCCGGCTGGGCCACCGGCATGAAGGCGCGGCGCACGCCGAACTTGTCGGCGATGCGCTCCGGGCCTGGATAGTCGCGCGGATCGAACAGCCCGTTGAGGGCTTTGCGCGCCGTCTCGACATAGTCGGGATAGCAGGCCACGAAATCCCGCACCGCCCGGCCGAACTTGTCCTCCAGCGTCTGCTGGTGCGCCTGGTAGCCGAGATAATTGGCAGCGGGCAGGATGCGGGTGCCGTCATCGCCCCAGGCCAGGGTGTTGAGGTTGTGGTGGTCGCGCAGGGCGTTGTTGGCGGCGTTGACCGCGGTGAGCAGCTCGCGCGGGATCAGGTGCTTGGCGTAACGGCCCATGGAGCGGTCGGCGCCGTGCTCCGCCGCGACCTTGTCGCTGATGCGGAGGTCGTGCTTGCGCGCCGACCAGATGGAAACCGACAGGTTGACGAGCATCGCCCGCTCGCCGAGCGCGATGGTGGTGGTGGTCATGATGGACGGTCCTGAAAGGGGAAGAGGCAGGGGGAAGAAGCCCGGACGGGCTCAGGCCAGGGCAGCGCCGTTGGCGACGGCCCAGCGGGTGAAGGCCGGATGGTGGGCGAGGCCGGGCAGGCGCGCGGTCGCCGACTTGACCAGCAGCGTGCCGTATTCGCGCGCCAGTCGGCCGGCGTATTGGATCACCGCGGCGAAGTTCTGATCGGTGGCCCGGCGGGCAAGGCCGGTGGCGACGGCGCACAGGGCCGAAGGCTCGTCGGGGACCGGCGCGCTGGCGGGGTTGAGCAGGATGCCGTCGAGCGAGGGCAGGGAGCGGAACACCCGCAGGAAGCCGGTGAACTCAATCGCCGCGCCGCGGCCGACGGTGCCCTCGTAGAGCACGAACTCGATGTCGGCCGGCGGGCTGGCGGCGAGGATGTGCGACACCGAGGCCCAGGCGCGCGGGGACGGGAACGCCTTCTCCGCCGGTTCGAAGCGGTGCAGCAGGTCCGGGCGCCAGCGCAGGAACGACACCACCTCGGGCCGCAGATCGGCCTGGCCCAGTGCCCAGCGCGACCAGTCGTCCAGATCGGGCTCAAAGGTCAGGTGGACGAAGCGGTTGGCCAGCGCGCTGGACATGCGCGACGTGACGGCGTGGTCGCCCTCGCGATTGCCGGCGGCGAACACCGTCCAGCCATCGGGCAGGCGGTATTCACCGAGCGCCCGGTCGAGCACCAGCTGGTAGCAGGCGGCCTGGACGAGGGGCGGGGCGGCGTTCAGTTCGTCGAGGAACAGGATGCCGGCACCATCCTCGGGCAGGAAGGCCGGCGTCGCCCACGCGGCCTTGCCGTGTTCGACGGTGGGCAGGCCGCGCAAATCGACCGGATCGAGCAGGATGGCGCGGATGTCGATCAGGCGCACGGCCAGCGCCGTCGCCACCTGCGCCACCACCTGCGACTTGCCGACCCCGGGCGATCCCCACAGGAACGCAGGCTTCTGGATTTTCGCCAGAACGCCGAGCGAGGATGCGACTTCGGACGGTTTCATGAGGGCCTCCATGACGGGCCGCCGGGAGCCTCTCTCCCGACCATTGCCCGTTCATGGCCCTCACTCAGCCCTCTCCCTCTGGGTGGCCCCGCCCGGCACCGGCGTCTTCCTCGGCGAGGAACTCCTCCAGGATATCGCTGGTGGATTTGCCCTTGATGGCGTCGGCGGTGATCAGCACGGCCATGCCGCCGAAGCCATC
This sequence comes from uncultured Acetobacteraceae bacterium, assembly GCA_903918195.1. Lineage (GTDB taxonomy): Bacteria > Pseudomonadota > Alphaproteobacteria > Acetobacterales > Acetobacteraceae > Rhodovastum. Next base: position 4,544 of record CAIXDS010000276.1, read on the forward strand.
GGGCCGCATTTTCGAGCAGGTGAACGACGTTACCGCCGTGAGATAGCGAAGCGTCGCTGAGCGGCGCACGATGTCCTGGAGGATGAACTCCCAGGACGTACCGCTGAGGTCGAGTTCGACATCGATCTCGTCGCTGCCGAGGTCGATGCGCTCACCGATGTAGTGGGCCGCCGTGCTGGCGACGCCGGCCGACGCCGCGAACGCGGCGCGCAGCGCGGCGGCGGGGACCGTGATGTGGTCGCGCGGGCCGCAGGCGGCATGAAGATAGAGCGCATTGCCGACCGGATCGACATCGAAGAGGACGGTGAGCAGCAGACGTTCGAGCGCCGTCATATCGGCGCGCGGGATCGGCGGCTGGATGACGGTGGGCGAGAAATAATCGGCCATGGTACGGCCTCCATGACGGGCCGCCGGAAGCCTCTCTCCCGACACGCTGCCCGTTCACGGCACCCCTTTTCAGCCCTTTCCCTCGCGCCGGCCGTCACGCGGCAAGATTTTGGCCGGAAAGGGAAAAGGACGCTTTCGCCCCGGACTCCGGCGCGCGTTCTGAACCGTCGCCCTCCGCGTCAGCGATTGAAGCCCGCAGGGCCGAGACCCGCCCCTTCGCGGGGCTCGGGGCGCAGCCCGAAAGCGCGGTGCCGCTTGCGGCAGACGCCCATAACCGCCTGACCTGACGGTATCCTTCGCAAAGGGATGAAATTCAAAGATAGAACTGATAGTGTTCTGTGAAGCACATTGAGGTTTAGATTCGGAACATGCAGCCGAGGGAGAGATTTATGGCTCTTTCATATTCAAGGCGCGAAGACGGGATGATTTCGGTAGTAATTGATAGCAATGCTTGGAATTACTTATTTGAAAAAGGCATAGATCTTTTCTCAGAACTACCACCAGATAAGTTTTTGCTTTTTATTCCGAGAGAGATTGAAATAGAAATTGAGGCAATACCGAATAATGAGTCAAAAAGAGAACTGATAGCGTACATAAGGCAAAGTGTCGCTGACTGTGACGTGAAGACCACTCACGTGTTCGGCTTTTTTACACAAAATACAAAAGTTCAAATATATGGAGGTTTTGGGTTCGGTACTTTTCAGTCTGCAACCGAGCTAGAATTCTATGATTTAATAAGAGATCAATATATAATAGGAAAAGCTTGTCGTAATAGTGGCCTCGGTACGAATGTGGCGGATGCCGCTGTTGCAGCCAAATCATTTTATTCAATTGTGTTGACAAACGAGAATCCGAATAAATCTGGCCCGCTTCGGGTCGCATTTGATCGCGGTGGTAATGTCCTTTATTTAACGAAACTTGATAATAGCAATCTATTTTTGAAAGATTTTATCATTCAATTTCATAATTCGCCATGATTTTTATCATGATCAGTAGAATGACAGACGAACAGTGTGGCAATGTTAACTCCCCAAGATGATATCGCAGTCGCCCTCCGCGTCAGCGATTGAAGCCCGAAGGGCCGAGACCCGCCCCTTCGCGGGGCTCGGGGCGCAGCCCGAAAGCGCGGTGCCGCTTGCGGCAGACGCCCATAACCGCCTGTCTCACCGGCGTGATAAGCATCCGGCGCGACACCCGCTCCCTCCCGGCCGAGACCCTCCCCCCCATGACCGCACCCCGCCCGACCCTACCCAAACTGACGGTCAACCGCCAATTCATGATCGAATTCGTCGCCGCGCCCGTCCCCTGCATGGGCCTGGGTCTGGTCGAGGTGGAGGGCAGCCGCTGTGCGCTGGTGGCGCTGCACCTGGACCGGCTGCTTCCGCCGGACGTTACTGCCGCCGGCTTCGCTTTCGGCCATTCCCTCTACGGCAGCGCCAGCTGGGAGGTGGTGCATTTCGCATTCGAGTTCTACGGCTTTGCCACCTACAACGTGCTGATCAACCCGAGCGACCCGGTGGCCCGGCCGGTGCTGGCCAAGATGGTCGAGACCGGCGACTACTTCTTCTTCGCGCTGACCGCCGACAACCGCGTCACCGCCTTCCGCTCGGCGATCGCCCCCGACAATCTCGCCGGCCTCAAGGCCAACCTGGCCCGCATCCAGAACTCGGCCACCACCGAAGCCCAGTACCACCAGGCCGTGGCCCATTTCAAAAAGCGCCCGGAGCCGCCTGGACCTTTGCTCACCTGGGTCTGCCGCGAAGACACCGACTTTCTCGATCTGACCCACGACCCGCTGGTGCTGAACCCGGCGTGAGCGCCGTTCAGCGCTCTTCCGACCAGTGCGTGGCCCCGACGCCGAGCCGCCGGGCCAGTCGCTTGATCGCATCGATGCCATAGGGCCGAAGCGCTGGCCGCCGCTTTCCCGCCGCCTCGGCCGCGTCACAGGCAGCGTTCCAGGCAGCACCACGTTCCCGCCGCAGGGCACGCAGCGCCTCGCCCAGCAACGCCCGCTCCTCGTCGCTCAGGCCCTCGATGGGCTCTGGCTTGGTCAAAAGGTGATCCTCCGAATCGAGCGCACCGCCGCATCCGGCGCCAGCGCTTGAAGCCCGCCCCGAACCCTCGGCTACGCAGGTTTTCGCTGGTTGCGATCTGGCAGCATCCCCGGGCGCCGCACGATCACCACGGCCCTGACCCGCGCGTCCCGTTGCAGGATCGCGGTGCACAGGCTGTCGTAGCGTTCGGGCTGGTGCGTATCGCAATCATCGTAGATGTACACCACCATCTTATCGAAGCGCGCCGGGTCAGAAAAGTACAGGCCGGTGTCACCGGCGATCTCCTCCTCGACCTTCTTGAAGTCGCCAGCGGTCCGCAGAACCTTCACCTCGATGATGAGCTTCAGGGCGATGATCCCGAAATCGTAGCGCGGCTGCTTCATACCGAAGCCGGGAAGATACTGCTCGTCGCGCAGTTGGTCGCCGAAGGCCGGATAGAGCATGGCCCACAAGAACGCCTGGACATGGGCTTCGCTGTCGATCAGCCAATGAGCCGGCACCGTGCCCTGGCGGGCGGCTTTTTCGTCCCACACCCAGCGCTTGAGCGCGCCCTGGGTGTGCTCCAGCAGGTCGACCACCCTGTCGAAATCCGGCACCAGCTCCAGCACCGCCGCCTGCACCAGGGCATTGGCGGCGGTGAGCCAGACGGCGCCGCGCTCCAGTTCGCCGGCGCCGGGGGCGGGTTCGATCAGCAGCCGCGCCAGCAGGCCCTGCTGCGCCGGGCGGGACGGGTGGCCGGTGCCGTGGAACTGGGCCGGCCAGGCGCGGCGCAGGCACAGGTCGAGCGCGAAGACGTCCACGTCGCCCGTATCCACATCGGCGCGCAGCCGCCCGCGGCCGTCGAGCCGGTCGGCGGCGAGGGCACGGGCGCGCCGGGTCCAGTCTGGCCCGGAGGCGGGGCCGTCGGCGATCGTGATCAGCCACGCCACAGCGTCAGCGACGACGCGCCCCTCGACCGCCAGCCGGGCGAGGCCCTCGGCGATGCCGAGCAGCGCGATGTCATCGCCGGCAAGGGGATCGCGGCCAGCCCTGGGCCGGCCGCGGATGCGCTCGACCGCGCGCATGAATGCGTCGAGGGACGCCGGTTCGGGCGTCCCCCCGTCGGCGCCGAGCAGGAAGCCGGCGAAGGCCACGTCGGGGATGCCGCCATAGGCGGCGTCGGCCAGCGCTTGTTCGATCAGCGCCGGCGCGTCCTCGGTCGCCGCGCCGCGCAGGCGACGGGCAAAGCCGCGCGATGCGGCGCCGGCCACCGGCTCGGACTCCGCCACGACCGCCTCCAGTTCGGCAAGCCGGGCGCCGAGCAAGGCGGCGGGGGTCAGAGAAACCACCGGCTGTTCTGCAGCGAGCCCACGGTGAGGACATCGCTGCGCCAGTCCGGCACCAGCCGGAGATTGCCCAGCGCCCGGGCGATCAGGCGGGAATAGAGGATGGTCACCGGCTCCTCGGCCGGGAAGAAGCTGCGCCAGGACAGGTGGGAGAAGTGGAAGACCTGGCGGGTCAGATAGGTCAGGTCGGTGAAATCCGAGTCCGGGTGCAGTTCGATCAGCAGAGGATGCGGCAGCCCCTGGGCGTCGGTCTTCACTTCGTCGGCGCCGACCAACTGGAGCAGGGCCGTCCGTGGGCCAAGCTGGCGGCACTGGCCGCGGCGCGGCACCCCCACTCCCTTCAGGCCCCGGCCGCCGCCCGGCAGGAAATACTCGATCCCGGCCTGCCGGGGATCGAACAGGAAGAAGTCGTGGTGGCGCGATATGTCGAGAAAGGCGAACTCGACCTGATGCTGCCCGGCGATCAGTTCGCGCACCAGCGCCCTGATCGCCTCGATCTCGCGGTGTTTCAGCGGCTTGTAGACATGGAACACCAGCCGGACGTGATCGCCCGCCTGCCAGTTGTTCTGCTCGCGCACGAAGCGGATGGTGCCGGTCAGGCTTTCCAGCAGCGCCTTGGCATAGTCCTCGAAGGCGACCTCGCGGGTCTGCCCCCAGACGAGATAGCGGCCATCGGCCTGAAACAGGGTGGTGAGGCCGACATAGCGCGCCTTGGGGCCGAAGCGACCCTCGCGCACCTCGCTGGCGCCGAGGCCGATGACCAGTTCATGCGAGGCGGGCGCCCGGGTGGACATCACGAACGGCGTGCCGCCAAGCTTGGCATAGCTGGCGAGGGCCAGATTGTTGAGAATGTAGGGCAGGTTGCGGTCGAGCGCCTCCATGGTCTCGGCCTTGACCGTCTGCACCGGCACGCCAGCAGCCATGAACGCGGCCTTGGCCACGAAATACGGATTGTCGGCGGCGGGCAGGGTCCGGTGGCTGGCCCGGATCTGCACCAGGGCGATGTCCGGCCGCTGGGGCAGCCGCTGCAACAGCCGGGCGATGGCCTGGCGATACTCCTCCGCCCGGGGCGCCGCGACTTCCTCGATCTGGAAGCGGACACGCTGGAGGCGGAACTTGCCGATCAGCCCACCCGGAAACGGATTGTCGGGCGGCCGACTGCGCGAACTGGTAGCGCGCCGCCACAAGGCTTCATCGAAGCCGTTGCACAGCGCCTGGAGCAACTGCTCGGTGCGGCCGCGGTTGCCGCGCTCGCAGACCACGGCAATGAGCGGCTCGTTGCGCTCATGCTGCATATATTTGTAGGGACCGAAACGCTTGATCCCGGCATCGGCGCTCTGGCCGGTTTCGCGTCCCTGCGGGCCGAACAGCAGGCCGGGCCTCTCCACGGTGATCGCCGCCGGAAAGGACGGGGCGCCTGCCTGCAACAGCCCACCGATGGTCGCCTTCAGTCCGCCGGTGAAGGTCAGCGGCAGGACCGGGCCGGTTTCAGCGATGACCTGGGCGATGTGCTGCAGCTTGTCGGCGGCGGTGACATAGCACCGGCGCCGCTGCTGCAGGCCGGCGAGGATGCGGGTAGCCGCCGCCGGATAGAAGAGCCGGACGACCGTCTCCAGGGTTTCCTGCCGCGGCTCGAGGATGACCTCGCCGGCATCCACCGGGCCATCCAGCTCGGTATCGGTGAGGTGCAGCCGGCCGTTCTCGACCGCCGCAACGCAGCCGATGGTATCGAGCCGGGGCCGCACGCCGGCGGCGTCGTGCTCCTGGCGGCAGACATAGAGTCCGCGCGGGTCGAAGCCGGCCTTGATCAAAGTTGCAACCGGGATGGTGATGTCGTTGGAGGTGCCAATGTCGAGCAGCAAGGCGAGATAAGGCGCGGCCCCGGCCTGGGCCGGCTGCACCACGCGGGTATCGAAGCTGTGGCGCACCAGCACCTCAAGGCCCGGCGTCGGCTCCAGGCCGGCGTCGCGGATCGCCGCCGAGAGCAGGGCGGCCTTGCGGCTGCTGCCCCAGCACAGCAGGGGCTTTGATCGGCGCAGGATGGTGCGCCGGCCGCGCAGCCAGCGGAACAGCGCCGCCTGCACCGCTGTGCCCAACAGCAGCAGGTGCGTGGCCACCGGAACCTCGATGACCTCGCCGAGGACGGGCACATCGGCGCCAAGGCCAATGGTGAGGATGGCGTCGATCCGGTTGTCGAACCTGAAGGCATGCTCCGGGTGCGCCTCCCACAGGGCGCGGTAATCCTCCCCATCGCATTTGGGCAGCCGCCCGACCCGCATCGTCGTGGCCGAAAAAGAGATCGGGGCGAGGTTGAGCGTCAGCACCTCGCGCAGCAGCGGCGCCCCCGGTGCGACCGCCGGGGTATCGCCGGGCGGCGGTTGGAGCTCAGTCAGTTCGGCAAGAGCCATCGGGCACTCGCAAGATGTGGGGGGTGGAAGCGACCTTCTATCCCACAGATATGCGAATGCGGTTCTCTTGAAACAACCCTGGCGAAGCGCCGAACCCGCGTCAGCGATTGAAGCCCGCAGGGGCTCGGGGCTTCAGCCCGAAAGCGCCGCCCCCGCCCCGCGGGGACGACGCCCATACACCCCTTCGACCGGATAACTAATGCCGATTCGGGCTACTCCAACGGCCGGTCAGCCGCCGATACAAGCCGGCCGATGCGAGCCGACTGCCTCGGCGCGTGAAGCGGACACTTTCGCTCGAGATGTCAACCGTTGGATTGAAGCGAAGGGCGGTTACCCGAAACGCCCGGAAACTCGGGCGGCGACGCTGATATTAGAACCAATTAAATTGTAATGCCCCAGCTCGGGCGGCAATTCTCCACTCATCACGACGCCCGACTCCGATCCGTTTTGCAAAATCTTACCTTGTATTCGGTACCACTTTGTCGCACCCGCATTTTTTTGTTGCCTGCTCGGGCCGGTTTCATAGCATCACTTCCTGGGTTGATTTTCATGAGCCTGGTGACGAAATGCGTTCTTTTTATCGAACCGCCGTGATAAGGGCCGTTGGCGTACTCCTTGCGCTGTTGGCCACCATCCTGAGCACCGCGGCACCGGCCGTTGCGGCCACTAACCAGACCATCACCAAAACAAATGGCATCAGCACCAGCGGAGCCTCGGCCAACAAAGCAACGACCTCGTCTTTCAACAAAAACTTTATAATTCGTCGCCACCCTATGGATAACCTGGGCAGCGGACAGAATTTTCAATATTTCTTTGCGGGCACGGCGCCGATTTACGGATATACATACTATACGGCACTTAATACATCCACAACACCCTGGACCCCGTATAATCCACAAACATTCCCACCATACGCTCCTTTGGTCGCATTTCAATACACCACTGCCCAACCAAGCCTTAATAGCCTTAATATATACGGCCTTCCGTCACTGTCCACGGCCACAAACGCGCTTTATAAAAATCTTATCACCAGCAATTATGACTGGTGCAACGCCTACACCACCACCGTCAGTGGAAACATTCTTAAGCAGAATGGCACTTCCGCCTGCTTCAATGTTAACTTTCGATCCCATGTCGATATTAACTTGTGGCAATATCTACTGAATCCAATATTTTTACCTCCAGTACCACCAAGCGATCCCAGCCCTATTTATTTTGATGTCTTAAGTGTATGGTACAACTGGACCGGCAATTACGCCAACAACAATTACACCGCCACGCCAGATCTCTACTATGTGTTTCCAGACGGCACTTTTTCGAATCAAACAAGCGCTTCGGGAGTGTCTTCGTATAGCCTGAGTTACCTTAATTCCCAGTTTGGGTACACCACCGGTTCTCTGCCGGACGAGGTTTATGGCATATATCAGATGCCATTTCTGTTCGGCACGATCGGGACCGGAACCCTCATCATTTCGCCCGTCCAGGCCATTCCGGGGAAAACACTGGGAGCATGCGATTGCACGACCGGAGATCCGATCAGCATCGCCACAGGAAACGAGCATGAAAAGGTTGTCGATTATACCACTCAGGGTGCAAACCCGCTGCAGTTTATTCGTTATTATAATAGCATGGCCAGCGACAGCTATTTCTCGACCTGGCTTGGGCACAACTGGCGCTCCAACTATGACCGCTATCTTCATCTGAATCTGAATTCGAATCCGAGTCTTAGCACCATCGTCGCCGAACGCCCTGATGGAAAAATGCTAACATTCACCTGGTCCAATAACGCCTGGGTATCCGACACCGACGTTGACGTCACACTGACCACTGTCAACGGTGTTTATACGTTAACCGATTCGGATGACACCGTCGAAACCTACACAGCGATACCCAACTCAACCGAAGCTGTCATCAACACGATCACCACCAGGACAGGCTATAGGCAAACTGTCAACTGGTCTGGCACCCAAATCTCCTCGGTAACCGATAGCTACACGACCCAAACAAACAAAAGACAGCTAACATTTTACTACTACCAGAATGGCTTTGAGAATGGTCTTTTGCAGGTTATGCAGCCACCAGACGGAAACAACGTTGCCTATTACTACGACTCAAGCGGCGGCACCGGCACACCATTCGACCGGCTGTATGAGCTCTCTTTTGCGAATGGCCAGTGGATTGTGTACCTGCATGAGCAATCTTATGCATATTACCAGCAGAATCAATCGAATCCGGCCATGCTTACCTGCGGCACCGGTCCTTACAACCAGCCCTATGGCCTGACCGGGATTTTGGATGAATCCGGAAACCGCATCCAGACGATCTGCTACGATGGCAACGGGCGCGGAATTGGCAGCGCCGGGGCGATCGTCCCGCCTGCGACGATGGGTGCCAATGCCATATCGATTTTGTACAATGATACGGCCGGCACGCGCACCGTCACCAACGCCTTAAACGAGGTAACAACCTACACAATCACGACACTGCAAGGCGCTCCCAAGATTACCCAAATCCAGCGGGCTGGCACCGCGGCGGCGACAAAGACCCTTACCTACGATAACGCTGGCTATCTGAACAGCGAAACAAATTGGTACCCCACGCCCAGCCAACCAACCAACACGACTACGTATAATAATAACTCCCACGGCGAACCAACAGTTATTACACAGACTATTACATCAGGCCAAACAACACAAACAATAACTACGAAGATAACCTACGACTCAGCCTGGGTTCACCTTCCCAGCGAGATCGACGAATACAACCTTGCGGGCGCAGTAGACCTGAAAACTAATTTTACATATTATGGCGAATCTGCATGTCCACTCAGCGGCAATAGTAGCAAAAATGGTGCTCTCTGCACAAAAACTCTCACTGACGTGACTGGCACATCCACTACTTACAATGGTGGCAATACACGGACGTGGAGTTATACATGGACCAGCACCGGCCAGCCGGCATCGGTTACCGACCCGCGCAACCACACCACATACTTCACTTATCAGTCCAGCAACGGTGGGGTACCAAATACGGTGGTGAACGCGCTGGGGCAAACCGTTCTCAGCATTCCCTCGACCAACACCGTCAATACCAATCTATCCAGCTATTCTCCTGGCGGCTTGCCGCTCGAAACCCTTGATGCCAACAATGTTGCAACGACTTACGGCTACGACACGCGCATGCGCCTGACCAGTTGCAGCGTTCAGGCAACGGGCGGCCCATTCACCACCAGTTACACGATGGACGGGCGCGGTAGCCTGGTCAAATCGACGGCCTTTCCCGATAATTCGGTGGTCGGCACCAACTACGATGCGGCCTACCGGCTGCAATCGGTGGTCAATGGCCTGCAGCAGGCCAGCATTTTCACCTATGACTTGCTGGGCGATAAGCTCAGCACGACCTACAGCACTGCCCTCACCAATGGCACAACTACTTATAGCCACACGGCGGCCTATAATGTCCTCGGCTGGATCACCGATGACATCGAGGGCATGAATAACCCTAGTAATGGCATCAATCAGGACACATCGGTTGTCCAGTACGACACCAACGGCAACCCACAGATCATCCAGGACCAGCTGGGCCGTCAGACGACCAAGGCCTATGACGGGCTTAACCGGGTCATCAAAATAACCGATCCCGCTAGCGGCGTGACCGGCACCGCCTATGACGCCCACGGCCGGGTGCTCAGCGTGACCGACCCGAACAATAACGTCACCACCTACACCTATGACGGCTTCGGTGACATGTACCAACGGGTGAGCCCGGACAGTGGGACCACCACCTATTCCTATGATGGCGCGGGGAATGTCACCCAGTCGGTGGATGCTTCCAATGTCACGGCCAACTACACCTACGATACGCTGAACCGGGTTACCACCGCATCCTATCCCGGCAACCCGGCCGAAAACGAAACCTATACTTACGACAGCCCATCGGGTTGCGGCTACAGCATCGGCCATTTGTGCACCCTGACCGACGCCTCTGGCACGCTGACCCGCACCTATGACCAACGCGGCAATATCCTCACCGAATCGCGGGTCTATGGCACCGCGACGCTGAACACCGCCTATAGCTATGACGCGATGAACCGCGTTCTGGAGATGCAGTACCCTTCGGGTTGGACGGTGAAATACACCCGCGATCTGTCGGGATCGGGACAGGTGACCAGCATCGGTGTGTTCCACGGAGCCATCAACACGGCGGCGCATCGCCAGCAATGGCAGCGCTATCTCGCCCATCCCGACCGGACTCCCCGGCCCTCGATAAGGGTGGGACCCAACACAGCGACTATCCTACCGGTCGCTTCCAAAATTACGCACGTGCCGTTCGGGCCGGAAAACAGCCTGACCTATAGCAACAACCTGGTGGAAACCAGACAGTACGATCTGGATTACCGGCTAACCAGCATCATCACGCCATACAATGGCGGCAATGCTCAGTCGCTGACCTACAGCTATTATAATTCGGATATGGTCAACACTATTACTGATGGCGTAAATCCAGCAAATAATCAGACATTGACATACGACACTCTCGATCGTCTCACCTGGGCTTTGGGCGAATATGGCCTGTTAGGCTGGACCTACGACGCGGTCGGCAATCGGCAGACCCAGAGCAACGGCGGGGTGACCAATGTCAACTACGGCTACAACCTGGGCACCAACCAGCTCGCCAGCATCACCACAAGCGGATCAAGCCTGCCGCTAAGCTATACCGGGTCGGGGAACGTATACCTGATTAACAACGGGAACGAGCCAACCTCAGTCGGCAAGATCGGCTACAACCAGACCCGCCGTCCCCGCAATCTCGTAAACGGCTACGGCCAGAGCTTGGTGCAATATCTCTATGACGGATTTGGCAAGCGGCTGGTGGTCATCCCCCAAGGCGTCACAGCGCAGAGCCAGATCTTCCAGTATGATCTGGCCGGCCATCTGCTGGAAACCACCGACGTCAACGGCAACCCCTACACTGACCGCATCTACCTCGATGACGGCCGGCCGGTGGGAGAACTGCTCCCCGGCAGCAGCACTGTCTACGCCATCCATACCGACCGCCTCGGTACGCCGCAGATGATGACGGCCTCCGGCCCATCCACAGTGTGGCAGGTCAACTACCACCCCTTCGGCTATATCGATACCGTCAACAGCACCGCCACCCAACCGATACGGTTTCCCGGGCAGTATCAGGACAATGTCACCGGCTGGTACATGAACGGCATGCGCGACTACGTCCCCATCTGGGGCGTCTACCTGGAAACCGACCCGGCCGGCCTGAAGGGCGGGCTGAACACCTATGCCTATGCCGGAAGCAATCCGGTTAATCGGGTTGATCCGAGCGGGCTTTGGACTGATCAGGAAGGCAATCCAGACTCGGATAGCGGACAACATGTATATTACAATGTATTTGCTTCTCGCATTAGTCAATGCCCGTCCGACTATACGAACAATCTGGCAGGCAAAGTTTGGGGGGCTGGGAATAGTGCTATTGGTTTATTATTGGGTTTACCTGGATATGGGTTATCTATGGTGTCCTATGAGGTTGGACTACAGGCCAACGCCCCAGATATCTTATTACAGCACAATGCAATTGAATTTACGAACAATGATCTTATGTTTCTAGGTGGTGCAATGACATTTGGTAATGTAGAGATTTTTGCAAACAGCGAAAATCAGATCTTTAATGATTATAACGTGGGATGGATTCACGAGGGTAACCACACCGTGCAGTCTGAGTTGCTGGGACCATTGTACATCCCCGCTACGTCGCTTAGTTTGATGCTCGGAGCGGTGATTAACAGTGACTCTCATGGAGCCTCAAGTTTGATGTGGCCCCGGAAAATCGGACAGGGTGATAAGCTAATCCCGCCTATGGATGGGATGGGAACGAATGGGGAAGGTTACGCGGAAGCGGTATTCGGCTGATTTCAAAGCTAAGGTTGCACTTGAAGCGATCAAGGGGGAACAGACGCTGGCTGAGATCGGGGCCAGGCATGGCATTCACCAGGTGATGGTGGCCAACTGGAAGAAGCAGGCGATCGAAGGGATGGCGTCAAGCTTTGGTGCCAAGACAGAGGTCGATGCGTCCATGGGGCCGGAGGAGATTGCCCGGCTGCACGCCAAGATAGGCCAGCTTGTTGTGGAACGGGATTTTTTAGTGAAAGCCTCCGGGAAATGAGCCTGGACCGGAGGCGGCAGATGGTAGACCCGGAGCATGACGGCCTGTCGATTATCCGGCAATGCGAATTGCTGTCGGTCAACCGCTCCGGCTATTACTACGAGCCGGTAGCGGAGGATGCGGAAACATTGGCTCTGATGCGGCTGATGGACGAGATTTTTTTGGACAATCCCTGTTACGGGTCGCGCCAGATGGTCCGCCATCTTCGTCGGCAGGGGCACGCGGTGGGCCGCAAGCGGGTGGCCCGGTTGATGGCGCGGATGGGTCTTGCCGCGATTTACCAGAAGCCGCGGACCAGCACGCCCCATCCCGGGCACAAGATTTACCCGTATCTGCTGCGGGATATGGTGATTGACCGGCCGGGTCAGGTTTGGTGCAGCGATATTACCTATATTCCGATGCGGCACGGTTTTCTGTATCTGGTGGCGGTGATGGACTGGGCCAGCCGCAAGGTTTTGTCCTGGCGTATTTCCAACACGATGGATGCGGAGTTTTGTATTGACACGCTGGAGGACGCTTTGTCCCGCCACCCACGGCCCCTCATCTTCAACACTGACCAGGGCGGGCAGTTCACCAGTCCGCGGTTTACCGCGGTTCTGGAGGGCGCCGGCGTCAAAATCAGTATGGACGGGCGCGGCCGTTGGATGGACAATGTGTTCATCGAACGCCTGTGGCGCAGTGTGAAATACGAGTGCATCTACCTGCACGCCTTCGAGACCGCCAGCGCGCTGCGGGCCGGGCTCGGCGGTTGGATCACCCGCTACAACACCCAGCGCCCACATTCGGCGCTGGGCGGCCGAACACCAGATGAAGCATACTTTTTCGCGCCGGAGTTGCAACCGGCGCATGCGCCGGTTGCAACTCCGGCGCGAGGCTTGGCGGCCTGAAAGGACCCGGGATTAGCTTATCCAAGCCGCCAAGCTGTCCGAACAAACGGGGCCACCTCAAGTTTGATGCTCGGAGCGGTGATTAACAGTGACTCTCATGGAGCCTCAAGTTTTATGGAAGTTGGCCCAACATCCCATCCTTCTCGGCCATGGCCATAAGAGTGCGCATAATGAAAATGAAGACACCGATCTTTTGGTTAGCTCCACTTTTTTTCGTGGCTTTAGGTGGCTGCCAATACCAACTTGATGTAATGGTAATTAATCACTTATCGGAAGCTGTTTTTGTTAGGATAGGTGAGGAAACACGCGTAATCCCCTCGAATGGAATTGCCAAACTACATTACCCCGACGCCAATGGCGTGGATAATGGAATCATATATATTACACTCAGTAAATGTACTTTGGCATATCATCCGCCAATGGATTTTGATTCAGCAACATGGATCTATAAAAATGGTAGCCCCATTGCTGTTCAATTAGATGTTGATTACAAAATGTACTATATTCCGAAGGACACGGTGTCAGCGGTGCCGCTTGAAAGTCTATCAGATAAGCAAAGAAGTCCATTTCCCCTACTTCCTGTGAGCCGCACATGTGAATAACCTATAATTTTGTTCAATGCCACAGTGCATGTCATTCTTCAAAGTCGATGTCAACGCTTTGTCAAAGTCCTTGTCAGCGGCGCAATCGGCCCGATCGGCAGCTATGTCGGCGGCAGGCCCGGCGCGTATTCCGGCACCGGGGTGACAGACGACCGTGCCGCCAGTGACCGGCTGCCGAGCAGCTTTTCGCCGTCCGGCCGAAGGAGCCCCTTGGGATCGACATGGCGGTAGAGCGTCTGGCGGGTGATGCCAAGCTCGGCGCACAACGCGCCGACTTTGGTGCCGGGCTGGCCCATGGCTGCCTGGGCGAGGCGCAGCTTGGCGGCTGTCATCTTGAACGGCCGCCCACCGTGGCGCCCGCGCGCCCTGGCTGAGGCCAGACCGGCGCGGGTGCGCTCGACGATCAGTTCCCGCTCGAACTCAGCCAGCGCGGCGAAGATGCCGAACACCAGCCGGCCGTTGGCCGTTGTGGTGTCGATCTGAGCGCCCTGCCCGGCCAGCACCTTCAGCCCGACGCCGCGCCCGGTCAGGTTATGGACCAGGTTGACCAGGTGGCGCAGATCGCGTCCGAGCCGGTCGAGTTTCCAGGCAACCAGTGTGTCGCCGTCACGCAGCGCTTTGAGGCATGCCTCCAATCCGGGCCGGTCGTCACGCTTGCCCGAGGCATGATCCTGGTAAACGTGATCCGCCACCACGCCGGCGGCGATGAGGGCGTCGCGTTGCAGGTCCAGCGTCTGGCTGCCGTCCGCCTTGGACACCCGCATGTAGCCGATCAGCATGGGTAGAGCCGCTCCATAAACGGAGGTTTGCGTGACAACTCATCAGCGTGGCTGTCCGCTGCACCAATTTGTCACTTAACCAGTCACTCTGTTTACGATCCATAAACCTGCCACGCGATGAATATAGGACAATGTTGCGTATCAGGTCAGGAATTGTTGATGACCGCCTGGCGCCGGCGCCGACGGGACGACAGAGCGTTCAGCTCGCCGATGATCGCCTGCCCCTCTGGGGTCGCAAGCAACTCCGGCGTCCGCACGAACAAACGGGACAGAACCCGGGAAAGCGTCATCTCTCGCAACTGCTCGATCGGAAGCCCTGTTCCAGCCGACAGCCTGGCAAACACGGCGGCCGGCGCCTGTTCAAGATCGCGCGCACCGCCGCCGCTGTGGCCGAGAGCATGAAGGAGAAAGGCGTCGTAACTGACGCCATACATCCCGGCGATCCGACGCACCCACGTTTCCAGGTCATCCCACTCAAGCGGCTGCGGGTGCAATGGCCAGCGGCGGCCAGCGATGGGGTCAAAAAGAGGATCGCTCACCGCAGTTGACGCTCGACGGTGCGCCGGCGCACCGTCGGCGGCTGATACGACGCTCGTTCCACCGCGGCGATGTCGATCCGCTCCTGGCCGCCCAACAGCGCAGTTTCAAGGGCGGCGGCGAGCAGCGCTGCCACCTCGCCGATCGTTCCCTCCGAGCGTTGCAAGATCATTGCCCGCATCGCTGGCAATCCCAGGTCAGATCGTTCGCGCAATGGCAACACTGCCTCGAAGCTGGCAAGAAGACGGCCAAACTCCGGACCGTCCTCCCAGATGGGCAGGAGAAACGGTTCGAAGCGGTTCTCAAGCTGGTCGTCAGTCCGGACGGCGAGATAGGCGTCGCGCGTCCCGAAACAGACCAGCGGAATGTGCAGTTCATTGCCGAGATAGCGCAATAGATTCAGCAGCTCACGCTGCCGCGGGAGAGTCGCGGCCAGCATGTTGTGCAATTCGTCGATGATCAGCATACGGCACTCTACCTGGCGCATCAGCGACAGCACCCCGCCTTCACGGCTCGGTGATCGTGGGTGCAATCCTTCGGGGACGCCAAGGCCAGTCAGGATCGCGGCATATACCCGGCTCACCGTGGGCGCAGGCGGCATTTGCACCAGCAACACCGGAACGACTTCGTGCTCACCCTTCTCTGACGGATGCTGGAGATGACCGCGCAGGAAGTGTTGGGCGATCGCCGTCTTGCCGTTGTTGGTTGGCCCAACGATCAGCAGGTTGCGGGGCCGGATACGACCGGGTTCGCGCTCCAGCAGTTGCTCCAGCAAAGCCACGGCCTGGTTGGCGCGCGTGTAGCCGATCCAGCGATTGGCGGGTGCGCCCGCCAATCGCTCAGACACGGAAAGCAGGGCCAGGTCACGCGCTTCCGGGCGCAGATGGACCAGATCCATGCGCGCCTACCACTGCTCAATGACGTCGAACGGAGATGGCGCCTCGGAGTCCGCCACATCCAGAACCGCCGATGCTGCGCTCGCTGGCTCCGTCGCCGACGGCACGGTCGATGGCGGAGCGGCCGGCTGTCCTGGGGCATTGGCCCGGCGCAAGCGGTCTCGCCGCGCCGAGCGGGTCAGACGTGCGGCTTCACGTTCGGTCGCACGCATCTCTTCCACCGCCGCAAACAATGCGGCCTCGTCAACGGCGCCCTTGTACCGAAGCCGCAGGCGGCGCCGGACCAAACGGTGCTCCCACAACGAGATTGCCGGCCGCGATAAGTCGCGGGTCGGCACTTCCAGATAGCCGCCATCGTGGGGATCGAACACGAACACACGGCTGAGGTCGCGCGGGTCGCGGCGGATCAGCACTGGTCCGGGTCGATCACGCGCCGTGATCCAGGCGCGCAAGGCGGAGCTGAAATAAGTCAGGCAATCAATCGTGATCCCGTCGCGCTGCAAGGTCCGATGCAGCACCGGTAGGAAATCCACCAGATACGCGCGCGCATCCCGCGGCACCGGGATGCTTCCGCCCTCGGCCAACAGCGCGTTGAGGCCATCCTGCCAGCGAGCCAGCGGCGTCTGCCCATCAATGCCTTCATGCGGATGCAGGTGATAGTACTTGGTCACGGCGATGGCGAACCAGCGCTCTACCTCATCCAGCGTCAGACATGCCGCCTTATCGCTGTCGTAGCTTCCCCGTTGGCCGACATTGGAGAAGGTTGTGCCAGGCAGGCCATGCACGAGGCCCATCAGGGTGCCGATCACCCGTTCGACCACGCCGCCAAAATGCGGCCGTCCCGGCGGGCGCCAGTCGATGGCAATGCCGTGCTGGGCACAACCGCGCTCGAAGGCCTGGGAATGGAATTCCGAGCCGTTGTCTACGCCGATCCGCTGCGGCTTGCCCTGGACCGGCCAGATCGCCTCCACCTCGCGCAGCGCAAGCCACGGCGCCTTATCCATCGCAACATGGGTCAGGCACAAACCAACCGATGTTGCTGAAGGTGCCTCCAGCGTGACATGAAAGCCGGCGATGCAGCGGCTGTAGGTGTCGATAGCAACCGTAACCCATGGCCGGCCGATCGGCTCACGGTCGGTCGGATCAACCACGATCACGTCCATCGGCGTATGGTCAACCTGCACAAGGTCCAGCGGATACCGGCCATGCGGTGCGTGGCCATGCACTGGCTTTGTCTCGGAGTGGTCCTCCCCGCGGCTGCGAAGCTCGGCAAGCGACACCAACTTGATGCGACGCCGGATCGTGCTGTCTGAAGGCACATGCAGTTTATCGGCAGCACAGCGGCCACGCACCTCGCGCACCACCTCCGCCGGGCTCGGCTTCAGCGGCGTGAGGTAGAGTTCGCGAATCATCCGCTCCAGGGCCGCCTCACTGGCCTGGGCCATGCGCGACTTGCTCCGGCCGCCACTGGAATGGCCCGGCAGAAGCGCCGTCAAATCGCCGCCCATGTCGATGCAACGACGAACCAATCGATAGGTCTGGCGCTCCGACAAGCCGAGCGTCGCTGCCGCGGCCAGAATGAGCGGCCGCGGCCGGCGCGCGCATTCCGCCAGCGGACGGATTACCTCGGCGCGTCGTTGAGCCTCACGCCAATCCACGTCGGGGATAAGCGACAGATCGGCCACCATGCCCCCCGATCTGCAACACGCTGCCGCCGACTTCGACAATTTCGCGCCGCGCTGCACTCGACTTTGACAAAGTGCAGGCTACTGTACAGGTCTTTGACTACAATTGACGCCGACTTTGACGAGGTAGCCTGTTTGTTTTCAATGGCCTGCACTGACATCGACTTTGACAAATGACAACCGGCGCGTGACCAGTTTCTCGGTGCTGATGGCGCCTGGTCAGCCGTCCTTGCGAGGACGCAGCCGCGTCACCGGCGGCGGCGGGTCCGGCAGCGGCGTCCACCCGGCGATGGTCCGGGCGCAAGCCCGCGCATTGGCATTGTCGGTGATCCCAGGGAACCGCCGGCGCAACTCGATAGCGGCCGACAGCTCGCCCTCCTGATCGAAGACAGCGCGGATCGCAGCAACATCGGCTTCGGTGACGACGAACATTCAAAGAGCATGGGGACGCGCGCCGCCGCAAGCAAGCGCGGCGTGCCGGTCGCGCACCTGCCACATCGCCGCATCCCAAGCCGCAGGCCAATCATCATTGCGCGCCGCTACACATGGGGGTCAGACCTTTGCCTTATTCGGACGCACGAAGCGGCCAGGAAGCGCCTTGCCTGACTGAACAGGGCGATCCTGCAGCGCGTCCATCAGCGCCGTTGGCGCTGGCGGCCGACGGGCACGCTGCGCTGCAGGGGCGATGATCCCGGGCACGACGACGGTGGCCGACGGCCACGGCGACGAGTCCGTGGGGGGCGTGGTGACGGTCAGCGCGCGGGCGGGTTGGGAAGGTTCCTCGTGCATGGCCTTCGTGCAACATAAGGTTCTGGGAAGACGGGCCATGGCGCTGGGTCAAAGCCAGCTTCAGGCATGTCGGGAATCGGCCGGAGCGTAGATACGGACATGTGCCTCCACGCCCTCGAGCTTCTTGCGAATCATATCTGAAACCCGATTCCAATCCAGCCCGCCGTGGCCACAGCCGAGTGCCGGTAGGGCAATGGTAACAGGCCCCAGCGGATCGAGATAGGTACGCAGCGCATCAAGGCCGATCTCGATATCCTCGTAGCGCGAGGGATCGCGCCAATCGCGCTTGGTCGGAAAGTTGATCACCCAATTACCACTGAGCGAACGCCAAACGTGCATCTCGCCGGGCCGAACGCGGCCGTTCTTGCAGTCGCGCTGATAATCTATGAACATCTCAGGGTAGCGTTTTTTGAAGACAAGCGCGATGCCGGCCCCCATTACGCCGACACAATTCACCGCATTGACCCGAATATCGGCAGCCGCCTCAAACATGTTACCATGTACGAATTCCAGCATGATCAACTCCTACCCGAAACCCGTTACCTCATCACCGGTCTGGCTACGCCGGAACCGGCGTCAGAAGCGCCAGCATTGCGCGGAGCCGGCCTAACCGTCGTTGGGTGGCTCGCTGTGCCAAGAAATCAGATCCTGCCATTGCTGGACCAAAGCCCTCGCGCGATCGCGGATCACGTCATCGCCGTTCAGCAGGAAGAACGCGTGCGGCGAGTAGGGGCTGGCCCTCAGCGCATCGACCCTCTCGAACCCTTGTGCGCGGAGACGGCCAGCCCAGTAGGCGAGTTCAGCGAGATGTCCACCGGCGCGCGGGGTGTGATGATGATACGCAATGAGCGTGCGGCCCGGCTGCTGCAACGCTGACAGTTCTGACAGGCTAACCGATTTGCCCGCGCTTCTGGTTCTGGGGCTGAAACCCGTGGTCTCGAACCCGTTGTCAGGATCAAGGAAGACGAGATCACACCCCGTCAGATGCGCCTTGCAGCGATCAAACCAAGCGGTGCGCTGTATCCCGCATTCGGCCGGGGTCAAGCCGGCAGGAATCACCCCCGAGAAATACGTTGCGCCCGGCAACAAATCGGCCTCCTCAAGCGCTACAACTTGGCGTCGGCCGGATGCAACCACCTGCCCCAGCACGTCAAACAGCACCGGATCAAAATGCCTCCATCGTCCGGGGGCCTGAAGATAGGCGGCGTGCCGCCCGTCTCCTGTCGGTCCACTGTCGGGGAACAACCACCACGCAACACCGAGACGCCGGCCCGGCGCCAGCGCCCGCAGGATCGCCAGCTTCACATAATCTCCGGTGTCCCCAACATATCGATTCTGCATCACGCGCGATCCCGGCGGCCATCATCGTGGCCAGCCATCCCCTGGCCCCAACCAGCCTCGATCTTGCGGCTCAGTCGCGCAGACCCAGCACCCACAGCCACGCGTCAACCTGTCCGAACGCATCCTGCTGCCACTGCTCCGGGGTCCGCTCACCCAGGATCTGCGTATCCTCAACGAAGTGCCGGACGCAGGTCGGCCCGTAGGCATCTACATCGTCGAACTTCTCGGCGATGTGTCGGTATCCCTGCTGCGCGCTCGCCTCGGCGAGCAGCGGCCGACAGGCTTCGGCCAGCGCTTCGATCCCGCCAGGATAGTTGCGAACGCAGTAGTAGATGTCGTAGGCGTCCTTGTGCTTATGCCGGCCCTGCACCGCAAAGCCTTTCATCGCGAGCAGCGCGGGGATGGAGGCAACGGCGATCTCGACCCGGTTTTTGCCGCCGCCCGGCATCGCTCCCTCGACCGCGACCAGTTTGTAAAAGCGCAGCGCCAGGTCCGCACCGGACGCCCGCTGCACCGCAAATGCGTCGATCAGCGGGGGGACGTTCTTGATGATCGTGGCGTCGCGCGGCATCAGAAAGTCGACGATGACGTCGATCGGGCTGCTGCCATCACCGGCAGGAACCGAACGCACCAACTGGAAGCGTCGCAGCTCTTTTCCCTGCCGGTAGCCGTTGGCCATCAGCGCCTCGACGAGGGTGGCGTATTCGCCATCGCCCAGCGCTTCCGCGTCCAGGCCCAGATCCACGTCGAGCGTGCCGACATGCGGCATCTCCTCGTTGCCGAGCAGCAGCCACGGCACCGCGCCGCCGATGACCGCGAACTTGCCCTGGAAGCTGCCGAGGATCTGGCCGATCTCCAGCAGTACCGACTTCACCGCCGCGGTTGTGCGGTCATCGTAGTCGGCCGCTGATTGCGGGTCTTGGGGAACTACCGGGGCCATATCAACCTCTCGCGCCGCAGATGATCCGCAGCTTCACGCCCGCGCTCGCCGGCGGCGGCGAGGTCGAGATAGGTCTGAACCGGACTGGTGCAGACAATACCAGGAGCGGGTTCGATCGTATCGCGGAAAGGGCCGCGATCCTCCAGGCAGGTGATGACGACGTTTTCGCCCTTGACCGGGGAAGACAGCTTCAGCGCCTGTCGCAGTGCCTCAACGCCGGCTTCATCGGCGTAGAAGAATTGGCTTCCGGTACGGGCATAGGGCGCCAGCCAGTGTGCCGCCGAGAAGGAGGCGAACATGGCGCCGCCCCCCTTATCGGCGACGCCAAGCACCGTGCGCGCTGCGTCCTCGAACGCACTGCCATGTAGGACCGTGTAGAACGCCAGCCGCTTGCCGGCCGGGGGCTCGTAGGCATCCCGCCAGGCATCGAGCAGCGCATCAGGGTCGGTCAGGCACAGGCCGTCGGAATTGACCCCGGCCCATTCCCGGTCGAGCAGGCCGGTGCGGACATTGCTGATATGGCCGAAGCTGACGCCGGCGGCCTGGGCAAGGTCGGCGACGCGCCAGGCGCGGCGCGGGTCGCGCAGCAGGACGCGCAGGACCTGCGCGGATTTGGGTTTGAAGAGCGAGCGGAGTTCCCGCCGTTCGACGGACGGCCTGCTCGCCACCTGGCGTTCGATGAACACGCCATCGAAAACCAGCCGGGCGTTTCCTTCGAGATCGAGAAAGCCGACCTCCTGTTCCCGGCAGAGCGCCTGCGCCTCGGGCGAGAGATAGGGGGCGATGAACACCGGTATCGCGTCAGCGCCATAATGGGCGAGGTAGTTGCGCAGTTGGAGCACGGCCATCCGCACATGACGCGGCTGGCCGTTGGCCTTGACCTCGCAGACCAGCGCATGGCGACGGCCGGCAACGGTGACGTGCGCCAGAATGTCGAGTTCCCGCTGTTCCCTCTGAACCCCGAGTTCAACCTCCGTCACCTCGATCACCGGCACCTGCCGCAGAAGCTCCCTCAGAGCCTCAGCAGCGAGAAGTTCGAACGCTTTCAGTGATTCTCCAGGTTTCAGCATCTGCTGAAAGTGGCCGATCCGGTGAACGCGGTCAAGCAAGATTTCACCAGAATGCCGGCTTTCAGCGAATGCTGAAATCTTGGTCTCTGGTGAACGCTCATGGGAGAGTGGCCCTGGCGCCGGGGCCAAGCCGGCTTCAGGCTCCGCAACCGCCGCGCGGCCTCAGCCACAACAAACAGTTCTGCGGGCTACATTTGTCAGAAGAATGTACCCTCCTTCTGACAAAATGCCATGGCGATAGCCGTCGCCGCCAAGCTGCCGGGCGCCGCCGGCGGCGGTGAGAAGCCCCAACTGACTGGCAGCGCAAGCCGCAATGCCCAAACCAGGGCGAACGCGACCGACGGATCGCCGGGGGCGGCCGTTGCATCACGCTCGCCTGGCGTTGCCTCTGACGATATGAAGACGAGTGGCTGCCGTCACCCTGAAGACCATCCCTGGAGCAAGGTCCGCATGACCAAAGCAATGAGGAGAAAGGGTATGCGCTGTGACGGACCCCAGGTTGCCCGCCTTCGGCGGGAACTCGGCATCACCCAGTAGGATCTCGCCGACAAGGCCAAGGTCTCGAAAACCACCATCGAGCGGATCGAACGTGGCGTCGCGGTCGATTACCAGAGCATCCACCAGATTGCTCCCGTCCTCGGCGTTGGCTTCAACGATCTGGTACGCCCGGAAGCGGGTGACGATGCCGGACCAGAGGCAGCCTTCGTGCCCCTGACGTCGCTGGGCTCGGCCCGCGAACTGATGGATCTGCTGCTCCGCTGCGACACCGCGGCCATCGATCTGGTGGATGATCCCGCCGAGGATGCGACGGCGGCTGTCATCCTCGTGTTGCAAAAGCTGGAGGCCCTGCTTCCGGGAAACCCGAATACCGAGTGGGACACGCTGCGCAGTTGGCGGAGCAGCGCCGCCGAGCGCCTTCGCGGCATTGCGCGTGTCAACGCCATACTTACCGAACTCGGCGAGAGCGGACTTCATCTGCTCGTCGGCGAGTATGTCGCCAGCCTCAACGAGGAGGAAACAGAAGCGGCGGTTCGGAACTTCGTTGACGAACTTGAGTCTGCCGACTTCTGCCACTTTTCCCGACCCTGTCAGCCCGACTACCGCAAGCGCGTCGCGATGCTGCGGGTGGCAAAGCGCGGCCGCACCCAGGTGAAGGTCAAGGTCGACGACATCGCCGGGCCAGAGGCGCCGCCTCCGTCGGCATCCGGGGCCGACGCGGATGACCTTCCGTTCTGACGCCGAGACATGACCTGATGGCGAGTTGGCCGCCCGGTGCCGGAAAAAGAATGTGGGCGGCCAACACCTGCCTTCGGCGGGCAGGAGCCAACAGCCGCCCCCACCCTGCGCCGGCGATTAAAGCCCTTCAGGGTTGAGACCCGCCACTTTGCCGGGCTCGCGGTGCCTTGGCCCGAAAGCGTCGCCCCCACTCGCGGGGGCAACGCCCAACCTTCCTGGCCGGCCAAACCTCAACTCCGTCCCCAATGCAACGGCACTTCTTGGAGACAAGACTACTTGTAGGAAAGGCTCCAAGGATACTATCCATTCCTCACTGCCAGGGGCTTGTCTGGTGGCGCTTCCACCGCCGTTCGCACCGGACTCCCGGTGTGCTGTCGTGCCTTCCGCCCTTCACGACCCCTCTTGGAGGCGATCCCACGGCAGCGAAAGATAGAACTGCCGGGCCGCAGCGAAGCACACCTCGAACGCCGGCAGTTCGCCAAGTTCGAGTTCCATGCTGTGCCATTCGGATTTGGCGCGGTCGATGAGATCGGGATCGTCGATGCGGGCCGGATCGACCGGCACGTTGCGGGATGCGCATTTCTCGTGCAGGGCGCGCAGAATGAGGGCGCGGTCCATGCCCTCTTCCCCGTGCTGCTCCAGCAGAAAGGCGATGTCGTAAATGTCCTGCCGTCGCCGGCGGTTGCGGATTCCCTGCTGCAGATAGGCGCGGAATTTCTCAGCAATCACCTCGTTCACGCTGTAGACCTCAAGCAGATTGCTTCCGGCCACGAGCCTGACCTCTTCGGTTTCGATGATCGGCTCGCGAAAGCTGACTTCGACATCAATCACATTGGTGCAGTTGTGGGCGAGCAGGTGCTTTTCGTCGGCGCTTCCGGCGCGCGCATACCCGATCCGGGTTTCGATCGCCGGAAATCTGTCGGATGCGAAGTTTCTCGGCCGCAGCTTCAGTTTTCCCTGCACGTGGCAGCGCCACTGCACATAGCCAAGGCGCGCTCGTGCCCGATCAAGGCCCCGGTTCATGGCATCTGTGAAGGTTGCGGCGAACTCGTCAGGATCAGCGCGTGCGCTGAAATCCAGATCAGAGGTTTGGCGCTGGCTTCCATGCGCGATAGCAAGAAGGGTTCCGCCCTTGAGCACCAGATTGCCATGGAAGAAGTCGACCATGGCCACGGCGTTCAGGATGATCGTTGTGATCTGCCGCTGATTATGCTTCGCGACGTCGGATGCGGCCTCGGCAATCCAGGCGGACAGGTCGACAAGAGGCGGTTCGTCATTCTCAGGAGACATTCAACGACAGCATCCAGCGCTCGGAAAATTGGGGTTCGAAAGGCTTTTCCGGGTCGAGCTTACGCGAGCCGCCGCGCTCTGCGAACTGCGCCCACGCATCGACCCGCGCATCCTGGACCTGGAGGCGCTCGCTCAGAATATACCCCGCCCGCACAAAGGCGATCTTGGTTGTTTTCAGCTCGGGCGCGTTCAGCGCCTCGATGATCTCGTCGAGATAGGTTGCGGCATGATCATCCCACACCTCCAGGACATGGCTCATGCCGCCGCACAGGGCGGGTTCGTGCAGCATGTCGCGGAAGGTCTGGCCAACCGTCGCAATTCGGGCGTGGCTATCGGGGATGTCCACGGAGCGCCCGAAATAGCCGGGCTCGAAGACAGCCAGGTCGCGCTTGCGCAGCACGGGGGGGAATGTCACGCGCTCGCGCGGCTGTTGTCCAGGGTCGCCGGGTTCGAGTTGCCCGCAAGCCTCCTTGGCCTCGTCCTTCGCCCGCTGCCGCCACAATAGTTTGGACGGTCTGGTAAGCTGGAGGGCGCGCGGGTTGCGGTTGGTCAGCCCCCATTGCTGCATCGCCGACAGATGCGACACGTAGCACCAGGGATCGATGGCGCAGCAGAGCGCCTCGGGGCTTTCATCAGGTATTCCGGCAACGCGCCACACCGACGAGGAAAAATCGCGGTCAGCGATCAGCAGTCGTTCGCCCTCGGTGGCGGCGCGTCGTTCGAGCTGATCCTCCCAGCTCTCTGAGCCGCGCAGGCGATCATCGCCATAGGTCGGGTCCAGAAGCGTGGTGCGCAGGGCCGAAAGGGAGCGGGCGCTCGGGAAGCTGCTTTTGATCAGCAGACGCTCGCCATCGAACACGCGTTCGCGGTAGAGGCGGCGGACGAAGCCCTCGATCTCAAACCAAGTTATCAGGGGGCGCTTATTGCGCCTGATTAACTCTTTAACTGCGTCGGGGAGACTGTGCATAAGGCGTCTGCTAATGTCCTCAGGACATTAGCAGACGCCTATGCCCTTTGTCAATGGGAGCTAAGTTATTGAATTTGCTGGTGCGCGCGGTCCTGAAGGGTGAATGTCCTAAGGACATTCACCCTTCAGGACCAGGGAACGCTTCGCGTATCTTACGGAACCAACGCCCGGTGTCAAGAGAAATCAGCGGCCGCAGTTTACTTGCCACTCTTTGCCAGGGGAACGAGCCGCACCGGGTCCGCTGGGGGAAGCGGATGCTGTGCCGCCGCCACGCTCCAAAGGGCCTTGCCGCTCTCCCGGAAGGGCTGGAGGCGCCCTGAAAATGCTGGCTGTGCCAGGAGCTCATCGACGAAGGCTTGGCGATACAGCTCTTCGAGCGTGGCCGGCAGTTTCCGGTCCGCGAAGGCCCGACAGCTTGATGGCAATGCCGCCAGGAATCCCGTCGTCGCGATTTGCGGCGAGAAGATCTATGCCCGGCGCCTCTGTAAGGATCCGCGCGATTTCTCGCGAATCACGTTGGCAGCTGACCGCTCTGGCACCGAACGGGTGCCACCCACCCTCCTGCTGCCCAGATGCAAGACCCGCGTCATGCCTATCGTCGGCGTGCTGTACGACGAGGCCCCGATACCCAATAGCCGCAACGAGGCTATACTCGTCGACCACTCGGCCATAATTTCCCGGCAACTCCTGGCCGCGCATGTCATCGACGACAGTGCGCATCCCGTTATCCGCGATGGGGACATCGTTCTGATGGAGGCGGTTCATGACCTGACAAGAGATGCGATCGGCACACTGGAAGGCTGGATTGTCGCCGTAGAAGCTGCAGGAGATAGCGGAAACTTTGGGTTTCTCAAGCGAATGGGAAGTGAAGTTTCGCCGTCGCTGCGGATTTTTGAGAGCATCGGCTTGATTGGTAATTCGTTGTGCATTGCGACAGGTAGCGGCCCCGCCTATGCCGCTCTGCGACTTCAAAAGCTGTGGCGTGTGCAGGGAGTTTTACGCTCTGCAAGGCAATCAAAAGGCACGCCGGTACGCGGAAGAATGCCGGCATGAGCGTGGCGGCTTCGAAGGGTGGCAGGATTTTCAGCGCCTGAGCATAGGGCGCTGGACAGATAAGGCCGGAATTTCAGGTCGGACGGTGCGGTCGCTCTCGTCGGCATCGCCGTCCGCGTCGCGCAGCGCGGTTGGCAGCAGTTCGTCCGCCATTCGCTGGATCTGGTGGCTGGTATGGTCATTAACGCCGCCCGTGACGACACGGGTTTCGGCCGTGATCTGGTCAGAGAAGGGCGGAAAAGCGGCGCAGCTCCGCAACGGTGGCAACCAGCCCCTGGCGGGTCAAAATGAGAAGATAATCCTCGACCGAATAAGGCGGGTTCTTCAGGCGGCCGCGTATCTGCCGGACGGCCGTGCAGAACGTGGTCGACTCAAGACTCATCTGATTCAAAAGGAAATCATCGGGGTGCTGGGCCTCGATGCCGTAGGGAGCCAGCACCGCTTCGGGAAAATCGACCAGGTTCTGCGTCACGATGGCATCGCAGCGGCCAACTATGGCCGCTGCAAGCACATGGCGGTCATTGGGGTCGGGAAGCTGAAGCGAGGATATCAACGCCTCATAGCCCGTTACCAGGCAATCCCGCGTTTTCTGGTCCATCATGTCGCGGGTCCGCTCCAGCTTTTGGCGGTCGCGGTACGGCTCGTTACGCATGAGCGCGTCGATCCATTCGCGGTGAATGTCCGCCGTCCATTTGGCTCGGAACAGGTCCGCGACCGCGAGCTGGAGCAACAGATCGCGCATGGGGGCCGGATAGAGCACATTCGCGTCGAGAAGGGCAGTATAAGTCGTCACGGGAGCGAATACCCCATGTCGTTTTCCTGGGCATCGGCCACGAGCTGGTCAAGAACTTCCGCGCGATCGGCATCGATCTGAGCCTTGTAGGCCATCACATCGTCCATGCGGATTCGGCGGTGCGTGCCGACCTTACGATAGGGAATGCTGTTCTGTTCCAGCAGACCAATCAAGAACGGCCGCGACACATTCAGGACCTCGGCGGCCTGGACGGTGGTCAACTCGGCATTCTCGGGAATGAGCGTAATGCCCCGACCGGCGGCCATGGCCTCCAGAATGTCCATAAGGAGGTGCACGGCACCAGCCGGCAGCTCAATGGGCTGTTCCTGCCCGGCGTCGATCACCCGAAACGTCAAGGGCCGGTCCTTGCGCATGAAACGGGCAAGGCTCTGGCCGGAACGGCGGGCAATGGCAGCCTCTCCGGCGGTCGGCGGCGGCTGGCGATGAGCAAGCGCAGTCATGGGGAAACCTCCTCTCGTTGAACGAGATTTAGCACCTCACCCTGATAAATGCAATAGACGCAACAGACGCATTATCTGAAATGCAAGGAGCGCCTCGCATCGAATTCAAGCGGCCGGTCCTTGCTGCAACCGGCCGTGGCTTTTTCAGGTGGTGGTCGTGCTGGTCGGCATGGGCCAACCGGTCGGAGGACGATTCCGCAGGGATTCTTCAGCCATAGGGGAGGACTCTCAGCGCCTGAGCGTAGCTTTGCGCTCCGCGATGGCGCTGGACAGATCCTCGGCGGTGACCATCTCCCGATCGGCAAGAAGGGCCTGCTTGGCGGCGTCTTCCGCCGCCAGTGCAAATTCCGCCTGGCTCAGCCCGGACCCGGCGGCAACCGCTGCCGGCCAGTCGATCCCTTTGGTCTTGAAGGTCGAAAGCCGATTTTCGAGGATGCGCCGGGCGATCTCGCCGTCGGGCAAGGAATACTCGATGACATCGTCGAACCGGCGGTACAGCGCCGGGTCGAGCAGTTCAGGATGGTTGGTCGCGGCGATGATCAAGCTGTCGCTGTCATCGCCTTCAAGGAATTGCAGGAAGGAATTAAGGACGCGGCGGATTTCGCCGACGTCATTGCACTCGGTGCGCTTGGCGCCGATCGCATCGAACTCGTCGAAGAAGTAGACGCCCCTGGTCTCGGCGATGGCGTCGAACACCAGGCGCAGCTTGGCTGCGGTCTCGCCCATGAACTTGGTCATGAGGCCATCGAGGACGATGGTGAACAGCGGCATGTGCAGCTCGCCGGCCAGCGCCGCCGCCGTCATCGTCTTGCCGGCACCTGGCGGCCCCAGCAGTAGCAGCTTGCGCCGCGGGCGCAGCCCATGGGCGCGCAGCCGTTGTTGCTGGCGCTGCTCGACCAGCACGCGGCGCAGCCGCCGCTCAAGCGCGGGCGGCAGGACCATGCTCGCGAGCCGCGTCTCGGAATACCGGGCGGAAATCAGGCTGGCGAGGTCGCCGCGCGGCTGAGCCAGTGGCACCGGCTCGCGCGGCCGCGCGCTGCCGCTGCGCCGCGCGCGCGACTCATCCACCAGTTCGCGCAACTGCTGAGCCAGCTTGCCATGGCCTTGCCGGGCTTCATGGGCAGCGGCCTGCATGGCGACGGTCAGGAACTGCTCGTCGTCCCCCTCAAGGTGGCTTTGCAGCAGCGCGACAAGGTGGCGTGCGGACGTCATCGGCGTTTCCGTCGGCGTCCGGAGCGGCCTCCGCTGGTGCTGTCGCGCAAACCGGCCTTCACGGCACCCTCTCTAAAACCATCGTTTTCGATAGACCGCGCCGCAATGGCCCTTTCGGTCGCCGAACTACCGACGCAGTCTATCAAAACTGACTCTTGAAACAAGCCTCTCATTTGATCATGATCGGGGCGAGTATCGAGAGACGGTTGAGCCGCGGTGCCGGAGATAACGGATGCTGGTGGGGTATGCCCGGGTGTCAACGCAGGACCAGACGCCGGCGCTTCAGCTTGACGCGCTGAAGGCGGCGGGCTGCGAGCGCGTTTTCCATGAGAAAGCCTCTGGCGCCCAGCGCGACCGGCCGGAGCTGGCGGCGGTACTCGACTACATGCGCGCTGGCGACACCCTGGTGGTGTGGAAGCTCGATCGGTTGGCCCGGTCGATGAAGCAGCTGATCGAGACGGTCGAGAAGATGGAAACCCGCCAGATCGGGTTCCGCTCGCTGACCGAGGCGATCGACACCACGACCGCCGGCGGCCGTCTGATATTCCACGTCTTCGCCGCGCTGGCCGAATTCGAACGCTCGGTGATCAAGGAGCGCACGACCGCCGGGCTGGCGGCAGCACGCGCACGCGGACGCAAAGGGGGCCGGCCGCGATCCCTGACCGAAAAGGACATCGCGGCAGCGCGGGCGATGCTAAGCGACCCGGAGATCACGGTCGATGAAGTTGCCCGGCGCCTCGGCGTCGGTCCGGCCACGCTCTACCGGCACCTGCCGGGCGGCCGTGGCGGCATTGGCGAGGCTACGCAATGAGCGTGTTCTCGATTCAGCTTGAAGCGTGCGATCCCGCCCGCAATCGCTTCCGCGCCTACCAGCTTGACGTCATCCGCGACCTGTTCGGCGCCTGGCTGGTGGAAGTGAGGTTCGGCCGGATCGGCGCCAGGGGCCAGACGTTGCGCTTCACGCTGGATGACGAATCGGCGGCCAGGCGCATGGTTCGCGAGCGGCTGCAACGCCGCAGCCGCGCACCGGGGCGCATCGGCGTGGCCTATCGGACTCTGGAACTCTGGGACCCGCTTGGATGGACGTCCGCAAAGCGCGCCACGAACACGGGCAGGGCAGAACTTGCGCTGACCACGAACGAAGAACGCCACAGCGCATGATTGTGCCGATACCGGCGGCGCTACCGGCTCCGCCCGCCGCAGCCGAAATGGCGAAACCTGTCGCCAAAAGTGACATACGTTGATAGCAATGAACCAGCCGATTGCAGGCAGAAACCCCAAATCAGGTGCCGGTCCTCGGAACATGGATATTTTCACATTCCGCGACAGACTCATCTCCGAGTACGCACGATTTACGCGGTCTTTCGTGAGTATCCGAGCGACGGACATCAAGGCCCACGTTGATCAGGAATACGAGGCCGAGCGGTTCTGGCCCGCGCCCATGGTCCAACTGAACCCAGCATTCGTACCGGGCGGCGACATTGGCAAGTTCGTGGCGGAGGGACTGCTGCACCCTGAGTGCGAGCGTATCTTTCGCTTCGGCAAAACCGCGGACGGCGCGCCCGGCAGGCCGCTAACGCTGCACCGGCACCAAGAGGACGCGATCCGAATCGCCCAACGGCGGGAGAGCTACGTTCTCACCACGGGCACAGGTTCGGGAAAATCGCTCGCGTATTTCATTCCGATCGTGGATGACGTGCTCCGCCGTCGAGCCGTCGGTAGCGCCAAAGGCATCAGCGCCATCGTCGTCTATCCGATGAACGCGCTGTGCAACTCGCAACTTGAGGAGTTGGAGAAGTATCTCCGCCTTGGCTATCCGAAGGGGGGCGAACCGGTCCGCTTCGCTCGCTACACCGGACAGGAGAGCACAGAAGATCGGCAAGCACTCGCAGCGAACCCGCCGGACATTCTGCTGACCAACTACGTCATGCTTGAACTCATGCTGACCCGGCATTCCGCGCCGGACCCACAGGTGGTCGAGCAGTCCAAGGAATTGCGCTTCCTCGTCCTTGACGAACTCCATACTTACCGGGGTCGGCAGGGCGCCGACGTGGCCATGTTGGTTCGCCGGGTACGGAACCGCACCAATTCCGACCTCCTTTGTGTCGGTACCAGCGCGACCATGGCAACAGAGGGCACCGCAGAAGAGCGCAATCATGCCGTCGCCCGCGTCGCATCCCGCCTGTTCGGGGCAACCGTCCCGCCGAAGAACGTCGTTACCGAGACTCTCCGTCGGATCACCGATGATGCCGCGCCGACCGACGCCGCGAGCCTGGCTGCCGCCATCGCGGCTGGAGTCCCGGATCGCACCGATCACGCAGCGCTTCAGGTTCATCCGGTAGCAGCGTGGGCCGAAACCACCCTCGGTCTTCAGCGCCAGGACGACAAGCCAGACGGAAGATGGGTCCGCACCAGCCGGCCCAAGACGGTTGCCGAGGCCGCGGACCTGCTTGAAGCAACCAGTGGGTGCCCCGCCGCCAAGTGCCTCGACTATCTCCGTCGATTCCTATTGCTCGCCTACCAGACCCCTGACGCCGAAGGGCGCCCGCTCTTCGCCTTCCGCCTGCACCAGTTTGTTGCCGGGGCCGGTGACGTGTTCACCACCCTCGAACGGCCTGGCACCCGCTACCTCACCCTCAACGGCCAGCAGTTCCGCCCAGGCGAACGGGACAAGCCGCTCTTCCCAATGGTGTTTTGTCGCGCCTGCGGGCAGGATTACCTGCCTGTTTGGGCCACAGTCGCCAACCGCCAACCAACCAGAATCGACCCGCGCGAACTGAACGAAAAGACGGCCGAGAGCGACGGCTCGGTCCACGGGTATTTTATGCCCGACCCGACCGGGGAATTCGACGCCGAGGACACCGACCGTTATCCCGATGAGTGGCTGGAGCCAACCGGGGATAGCACGCAGCGACTGCGCCAGCACTTCCGCCAGTACCGGCCTTTACCCTTCTGCGTCGGCACATCTGGCGAGCGTGACGCGCAGGGAATGCCGGGATGGGTAATCCCCGGTGCCTTTCGCTTCTGTCTCAACCCAGCGTGCGACGCCGTTTTCGACGGCAGCGTGCGCAGCGAAACGACCAAGCTTGGCTCCCTCTCGGCTGAAGGGCGGTCGAGCGCGACTACGGTGCTGACGCTGGCAGCCATGCGGCACCTGCTGCGTGAAGAAAGCCTGCCTCCATCTGCAAAGAAGCTTCTCGGCTTCACTGACAATCGTCAGGACGCCTCGCTGCAGGCCGGTCACCTAAACGACTTCATTATGATCCTCCTGCTACGCGGAGCCCTGTTGGCGGCGTTGCGAAACCAGGCAGGCGGGGCGCTTACCGACGATATTCTCACCCATCGTGTTCTGGAGCACCTGCGCCTGTCGCCTGCAGATTACGCCAGTTCGCCTGACGCCAAAGGTGCCAAGGCGGAAGGCGCCAAGCGCGCGTTGCGCGACGTGCTCGGTTACAGGACGTATTTCGATCTACGCAGAGGCTGGCGCTTCACTCATCCGAACCTGGAGCAGCTTGGCTATCTGGCCATCGGCTATGCGTCACTAAAGGAGTGCGCGGAGGACCAAGCTGAATGGTCAGAACGCCACCCGCTGCTCGCCGCCGCGTCCCCTGCGGTGCGGGAAAACCTGCTGACTGACCTGCTCGACCGGATGCGGCGGGGCCTCTGCATCAAGACCATCTATCTCGATGCTGAACATCTCGAACAAGTCCGCAATCGCTCCTTCTCGGAGTTGAAAGAGCCTTGGGGTATGGCGGAGGATGAACGGCCAGAGACCGCCGCCGTGATGGTCGCGCGCCCGAAGCCACCACTTGGGCGCCTGCCGATACATACGGTCCACGTCTCGCACCGGTCTGTTTTCGGCCGCCGGATAAAGGCGAAGGCAACCTGGGGCGAAGCAGCAAGCGCATTTCCGGGCAAGCTGGACGAAGACGCCTACAACGACATCGTCGACGACATGCTCGGCGTCCTCACCACCTACGGCTTGGCGGAACCGTTGGATGTCGAGGGTGGCCACACCGGCTATCGCGTTCCAGCCACGGTGATCGAATGGCGTCTCGGTCCAAAGGAACGTCAGGACGCTGCCAACCCGTTCTTTCTCGACCTCTACCACAACGTCGCCGAGATGCTGATTGGTGGCGATTGCTTCCTGCACACCTTGCAGGCCCGCGAGCACACGGCACAGGTGGACGCCGAGGAACGGGAGCGGAGAGAGGAGCGGTTCCGCGCCGCGACCCTGCCTGTTCTGTTCTGCTCGCCGACGATGGAACTCGGCGTGGACATCGCCACGCTGAACACAGTTTATATGAGGAACGTCCCGCCCACCCCGGCGAACTACGCCCAGCGCGGCGGCCGGGCAGGACGCAGCGGGCAGCCTGCGCTCGTGCTGACCTACTGTGCGGCCCGCTCGCCTCACGACCAGTACTTTTTCAAGAATCCGGCCCGCATGGTGGCCGGCGCGGTGAATCCGCCGGCGCTCGATCTCGCAAATGAGGACCTTATCCGGTCGCACCTCCACGCCGTCTGGTTGGGCGAGACCGGCCAGAAGCTCGGCCCTTCCGTCCAGGACGTGCTCGACCGCGAGCGGCTTCCTGACCTGCCGCTGATCGCTCAGATCGCCGCGCAGGTGGACCAGCCGCAGGTTCGCCAGCGTGCTGCCGCGCGTGGCATTGCCATCCTTGGAACACTGCACACCGACCTGACACCCGAGGCAGCACCGTGGTTCACACCGGACTGGCTCGACCACACGATCAAGTCGGCTCATCTCGCCTTCAATGATGCTTTTGTCCGCTGGCGCGACCTGTTCAACGCCGCACAGCGCCAAATGGACCTCGCCCACGGCATTCAGATGAATGCGGCAGCAGACGAGAAGACCCGGAGAGAAGCCAAGCAGCGTTACGACGAGGCGCGCATCCAACGCGACTTGTTGCTTGATAGCCGCGCCAGCATGTCGAGTGATTTCTATGCTTATCGCTACCTTGCCTCGGAAGGGTTTCTACCCGGCTATAATTTCCCCCGGCTCCCGCTGTTGGCTTACATCCCCGCACGGCGGGAGAAAGTCGGCCGCGACAGTTTCCTTTCGCGCCCACGCTTCCTTGGCCTTTCCGAGTTTGGCCCCCGCTCAATCATCTACCACGAAGGCAGCACCTACCGGGTTCGCAAGGCGATTCTGACCGTGCGTGATGCCGAAAGCGTTTCGACCTCCTCGCGTCTTACCGTTCGCCGTGCCCGCCTCTGCCCAGCCTGCGGCTATGGCCACTTCGACGCGGATGCCGACCACGAGCGCTGCGTGAACTGCGACGCCCGCCTGGACGGCGATCTGCGATCCCTACTCGACCTTTATCGCATTGACCAGGTCAGCACGCGCCGAGCCGACCGCATCACTTCCGACGAAGAAGAGCGGCAGCGGCAGGGGTACGAGGTCATCACCACGCTCCGTTTCGCCGAGCAGGGCGGCAGACGTCGCTTTACGCCTGTGACGTTTACGGAAGGCGGCGAGTGTCTGTTGTCAGCGTCCTACGGCCCTGCTGCAACGGTTTGGCGGATTAATCTCGGCTGGCGGCGACGGAAAAACAAATCGATTTTCGGCTTCAACATCGACGTGGCCTCGGGCGAATGGTCCCGCGACGAGCAGGCGCCGGAAGAAGCGATGGAAGATGCGCCAACGGCGAAGTCCGTGCAGCGCATCATTCCTTTTGTCGAAGACCGCCGCAACGCGCTGGTGGTACGTCCGGGCGCGGTGCGGCTCGACGACAACGAACTGACCACGCTGACCTATGCCCTGAAGCGCGGCATCGAAAGCGTGTTCCAGTTGGAGGAAAACGAGCTCGCAGCCGAGCCGCTGCCGGACCGCGACAACCGCAACGCCATCCTGCTCTACGAGGCCGCCGAAGGTGGCGCAGGTGTGCTCAGCCGGTTGGCCTCCGACCCGAACGCCATCCGGCGGATTGCGGAACGGGCGCTGGAAATCTGCCACTGGCGCTCCCGCTCCGGTCTTTGGACCGGGATGGACGATCTCGAAGATGTCGAGCCTGACTGCGAGGCCGGCTGCTACCGCTGCCTCCTATCCTACTCCAACCAGCCCGACCACGAACGAATTGATCGCCGCGATCCGGAAGTGCTGTCGCTGCTCTGCCGTCTCGCCCACGCCGATGCCAGGGCAGGCAGCGCCGATGGCAGTGGGGCCGAGGATGCCTTTGCCGCCCTTTATCGGCAGTGCGGTTCAGGGCTGGAGCGGACATGGCTGGAGGCCGTCCGGTCGGGCGGATTCCGGCTGCCAGACCAAGCGCAGCCGATGCTGGACGAGTTCTCCACCCAGCCAGACTTCGCTTACAATGGGACCAAGGCTTTGATTTACGTTGACGGGCCGCATCATCGGAACGCGGCGATCAAAACGGTGGACGACACGAAGCGCCAGGCGCTTCGTGATGCCGGCTACAAGGTGATCGTCTTTGCGGACGACGGCGCCAGTTGGCCTACGGTCTTCGGCAAGTTCACCTTCGTGTTCGGCAAGGGTGCCCAATGAACGCCACGGTTACGGCCGAGTACCGGCCCGGCAGTCTTGTCACCGCACGCGGCCGAGAATGGGTGGTGCTGCCCAGCGGCGGCAACCCCGACCTGCTGCGCCTGCGTCCGCTCGGCGGGGCGGAAGACGATGCCACCCTCATCGCCCTACCGCTGGAGCCTGTGCCACCACGCCCGGCGATATTCCCGCCGCCTGACCCGGACAAGACGGGTGCACAGGCCGCCGCCCTGCTGCTGCGCGATGCGCTGCGTCTGAAGCTGCGGGCCGGTGCAGGACCGTTCCGGTGCTTTGGCAATATCGCCGTCGAGCCGCGCGCCTACCAACTGGTGCCGTTGCTGATGGCTTTGAAGATGGCGACGGTCCGTCTGCTGATCGCCGACGATGTCGGTATCGGCAAGACCATCGAGGCCGGCCTGATCGCGCGCGAACTCCTCGATCGCGGCGAAATCCAACGCCTCGCCGTCCTCTGCCCGCCCCACCTTTGCGACCAGTGGCAGGAGGAACTCGCCTCGAAATTCGGTATCCAGAGCGAGATTGTGCGCACCGGCACCGCCGGGCGCCTGGAGCGTGGCCTGCCGCAGGGGCAAAGCATCTTCGACGTTTACCCCTTCACCGTGGTCAGCCTCGACTACATCAAGTCCGACCGGCGCCGTGACGAGTTCGTGCGCGCCTGCCCCGACTTCGTGATCGTCGAGGAAGCGCACGCCTCGGTCGGCACGGGGGCGGAGACGAAGAACCAGCGCTTGCTTGTGCTACGGAGCCTCGCCGAGCGTGCAGATCGCCACATGGTGTTCCTGACCGCCACGCCGCACTCCGGTGACGAGGCAGCTTTCCACAACCTTCTCGGCCTGCTGCACCCCGACTTCCGCGCCCTGCAAGGTATGCCGGATGGGGAAATCCGGCAGCGGCTCCGCGAGCGGCTGGCTGCGCATTTCGTTCAGCGACGGCGCGCTGACATCGCCGAATGGCGTGATGCTGGCAGCGTCTTTCCCGACCGCGAGACCCGTGAAGTCACCTACACCCTCTCCGGCGAGTGGGGGCGGCTGTTCGATGAGGTTCTCGACTATGCGCGGGGCATGATCCGCCGCACCGAGGGCGAGTCTCTCCTGCGCCAGCGTATGTCGTGGTGGGCGGCGCTCGCCTTGCTGCGTTGCGTTTCGTCCTCGCCGGCATCGGCTGCTGTCGCCCTTTCCACCCGCCTCCGTGCCGTCGAGGGGCTTGCGGAAGGCCAGCAGGTCGAGGCGCTTGATGAACGCGGCGTAGAAGCGGTGTTCGATGGCGCGACCGACAGCCTCAGCGCGGACGAAGCTGCGCCCGCTGGGATCATTGATGATGCCGTGGTCAGCGAGAGCGACGCGGCGGCTCTGCGTAGCCTGCTCGACCGTGCCAGTGCCCTGAAAGGGCCGGAGCGCGACCCGAAACTGCGGCTGCTGATCGCGCAGGTGAAAGCGCTTCTTGCCGAAGGGTTCCGCCCGGTCATCTTCTGCCGCTTCATCCAAACCGCCCACTATGTCGGTGAGCACCTGCGCGCTGTCCTGCCGGAAACAAAGCATGTGGTGGCGGTCATCACCGGAGAATTGCCGACGGAAGACCGCCGGGCGCGGATTGACGCGCTGACCGAACTTGCCGAAACGCGCACCCCGGTGCTCATCGCAACCGACTGCCTGTCGGAAGGGATCAACCTCCAGGCTCTCTTCTCCGCCGTGGTCCACTATGACCTCAGTTGGAACCCGACCCGCCATGAGCAGCGGGAAGGCCGGGTGGACCGCTTCGGTCAGCCAGAGAAGCGCGTCCGCGCCTTGATGCTCTACGGCGGGAACAACCCGGTGGACGGCGCCGTGCTCAAGGTGATCGTGCGGAAGGCTGAACGCATCCGGCGCGAACTCGGCGTCTCTGTGCCCGTCCCGGTGGACACCAACAAGGTCACGGAGGCCATCCTCCAGACGGTGCTGCTCCAGACCGGGCGCGTGGCGGAGGGGCTGAAGCAGGGCACCTTCGACTTCGGCCAGCCAGAGGCCGACCTCGACGCGGCCTGGGAGAGCGCGAAGGAGAACGCGAAGCAAACCCGCACCATCTTTGCCCAGCGCAGCCTCAAGCCCGAAGAGGTTTTGCCGGAGTGGCGGAAAGCCGTCGCCGTCCTCGGCGGCGAAGAGGACGTGCGCCGCTTCGTGGCCGCCGCCTGCGAACGCCTCCGCGCACCGCTTCAACCTATCGGCGATGGCCGCTTCCGCCTGCCCGCCGACAACCTGCCCGTTCCGGTGCGGGAGCATCTCGAAGCGGCCGGGCTGGGCGCCAAGTCGCTGCGCATCACTTTCCGGCATCCAGCGCCCGCCGGGTTCGAGGCGGTTCACCGCACACATCCGCTCGTCGCCGCGCTGGCCGACCATGTGGCCGAGCGGGCGCTGTCCGAGGACCTGCCAGAGCTTGCCGCCCGCTGCGGCGCCATCGCCACCCGCGCCGTGACCCGCCGCACCACAGTGCTGCTGCTGCGGCTGCGATCGCAGATCGGCGTCGAAGAGCGCGACGGCGCGCGCTGGCGCCGGGTCCGCACCCTGCTTTCCGAGGAGGCGGTCGGTGTCGCCATCGCCGGCTCCGAAGCGCCGCGCCTGTTGGAGGATACAGATGCCCTCGGCCTGATGGCAGCGGAACCGGCCCGCAACATGGACGCCGATGAGCGGAGCTACGAGGTCCGCGAGAGCCTCGACGGCCTGCCGCGCCTGACTCCGGTCATCGAAGCTCTCGCCCGCAGCCGAGCAGAGGTTTTGCTCGCCGACCATACCCGCGTGCGTGACGCCGCCGCTGCCAAAGGAATCCGTTCGACCGTGGAAGCCTGCCTCCCCGCTGACGTGATCGGCGCCTTCGTGCTGTTGCCCGTCTGATGAACGTCACCCTCCCCATAGCCGCCGCGGCTCTGCGCCCCGAACGGCGCTCTGCTCCTGGCGCGGCATCCACC